>NZ_JBPODS010000009.1:0-106217 GCF_051200995.1 Anoxybacillus eryuanensis
CGTGGCAGATCGGTTTTATCCGTCAAGCAAAAAGTGCAGCCGTTGCGGTCATGTGAAAGACCACCTTTCTTTATCGGAACGGACGTACCGTTGTGGGGCGTGTGGGATAGAAATCGATCGTGATTTGAATGCAAGCATCAACTTGAAACAATATGCCGAATCCATGATGTGACATAACGATGTACCCATACGTTAGTGGGGAAGTGAAGCCTTCGGAGCGCCAAGAAAACGAGAGTAGCTTTTTTGCGAAATCGGGCGCGATGAACAAGGAAGGAAACACTTTATAAAGTCTTGTAAGTTTTCTGTAACGGATGTTTATGAGTCAATTTCATGCGACGACGATATTTGCCATTCGCCATCAAGGAAAAGGAGCGATGGCGGGCGATGGTCAAGTGACATTCGGCAATGCCGTAGTGATGAAACATACAGCCCGAAAAATTCGTAAACTTTTTCATGGTAAAGTGTTAGCAGGTTTTGCTGGAGCCGTAGCAGATGCATTTACACTGTTTGAAATGTTCGAAGGAAAGTTAGAAGAATACAACGGAAACTTACAACGGGCAGCGGTGGAGTTAGCGAAAGAGTGGCGGAGCGATAAAGTGTTGCGGCGATTAGAAGCGATGCTAATCGTCATGGATGCCACGCATTTACTGCTCATTTCTGGAACAGGTGAAGTCATTGAACCAGATGATGATATTTTGGCGATCGGTTCCGGTGGCAACTATGCGTTAGCGGCTGGTAGAGCGTTAAAAGCGTATGCAGGCGAACATTTAACAGCAAAGCAAATTGCACAAGCTGCATTAAAAGTAGCGAGCGATATTTGCGTGTACACAAACGATTGCATTATTGTCGAAGAGCTGTAGAGGGGGGAGCGGCATGTTAACGCCAAAACAAATTGTTGAAAAGCTTGATCAATTTATCGTCGGTCAGCATGAAGCGAAAAAAGCGGTCGCGATTGCGTTAAGAAATCGTTATCGTCGCAGTTTATTAGATGAAAAGTTGCGCGATGAAGTCGTGCCGAAAAATATTTTAATGATTGGACCAACAGGTGTTGGAAAAACAGAAATTGCTCGGCGATTAGCGAAACTTGTCGGTGCTCCATTCGTAAAAGTAGAGGCAACAAAATTTACGGAAGTCGGTTATGTCGGTCGCGATGTTGAGTCGATGGTACGCGATCTCGTTGAAACATCTGTACGCATCGTAAAAGAGAAAAAAATGAACGAAGTAAAAGAACAAGCGGAGCAATTAGCGAACAAACGACTTGTTGAACTGCTTGTACCTGGGAAAACAAAACAACCGATGAAAAATCCGTTCGAACTTTTGTTTGGCGGTGCATCTGAACAACAAACGACGAACGTGAGCGATGATCAACAACTTGCTGAAAGACGAAGACAAGTTGCTTGGCAATTGGCAAATGGGCAATTAGAAAACGAAATAGTGACGGTTGAAATAGAAGAACAACAATCGGTCATGTTTGATTTATTTCAAGGCGCTGGTATGGAGCAAATGGGCGTGAATATGCAAGATATGCTCAGCAGCTTTATGCCGAAAAAGCGGAAAAAACGAAAATTAAAAGTAAAAGAAGCCCGTCATGTACTTGCAAATGAAGAAGCACAAAAACTCATTGATATGGATGAAGTGACACAAGAAGCGATTCGTCTAGCAGAACAATCTGGCATCATTTTTATTGATGAAATTGATAAAATTGCTCGAAAAGGACAGGTTGGTTCATCAGCTGACGTTTCTCGTGAAGGTGTGCAACGCGACATTTTACCGATTGTTGAAGGCTCGACCGTTATGACGAAATACGGACCAGTCAAAACGGACTATATTTTATTTATTGCTGCTGGGGCGTTCCATATGGCAAAACCGTCCGATTTAATTCCAGAATTACAAGGTCGTTTTCCGATTCGCGTGGAATTGACGAAACTCACCGTCGATGATTTCGTCAAAATATTAGTTGAACCGAACAACGCGCTTTTAAAGCAGTATGTTGCTTTACTTGCGACAGAAGGTATACAACTTGAATTTTCTGACGATGCTATTCGTAAAATTGCGGAAGTCGCCTTTGAAGTAAATCAACAAACAGATAACATTGGCGCGCGCCGCCTTCATACGATTATGGAAAAATTGTTAGAAGACTTATTGTATGAAGCACCGGATGTTCATTTAGAAAAGGTTGTTATTACTCCACAATACGTTGAAAAGAAATTAGGAAACATTGTACGAAATAAAGATTTAAGCGAATTTATTTTATAAGGAGGATGCGATATGAATTTACTTGAAAAAACGAGAAAAATTAATGCGATGCTACAAAATGCGGCTGGAAAGCCTGTAAACTTTAAAGAGATGGCGGAAACACTTTGCGAAGTGATCGAGGCGAACGTCTTCGTCGTCAGCCGTCGCGGAAAGTTGCTTGGCTTTGCGATTAAACAAACGATTGAAAACGAACGAATGAAAAAAATGTTAGCGGATCGTCAATTCCCAGAAGAGTATACGAAAAATTTATTTAACATTACAGAAACATCGCCAAACCTTGATATTAATAGTGAGTATACGGCATTTCCGATCGAAAATAAAGACTTATTTAAAAATGGTTTAACGACGATTGTACCGATTATCGGCGGCGGTGAGCGTCTAGGAACGCTTATTTTATCCCGCTTAGATAAAGAGTTTCATGATGACGATTTAATTTTAGCTGAATATGGCGCGACGGTTGTCGGAATGGAAATTTTACGAGAAAAAGCGGAAGAAATCGAAGAAGAAGCACGTAGCAAAGCTGTCGTTCAAATGGCGATTAGCTCGCTTTCATATAGTGAATTAGAAGCCATTGAACATATTTTTGAAGAGTTAGATGGGACAGAAGGCTTGCTTGTGGCAAGTAAAATTGCTGACCGCGTCGGCATCACACGCTCAGTCATTGTCAATGCGCTTCGCAAACTAGAAAGTGCGGGAGTCATTGAATCTCGTTCCCTCGGCATGAAAGGAACGTACATTAAAGTATTAAACGATAAGTTTTTAACAGAGCTCGAGAAATTAAAACATCATTAAAAACAAACAGGGCATCTTTCTCGTAAAGATGCCTCTTTTGTTAAAGTATGTGAAAAATAGTCCAATGTTCCCTATATACATTATGTAAATAATTTTTTACAATAAAGGTGTCGAACGGTGTCTCTATGGGGAGGAATATGTCGTGAAATTGTTTTCAAATACATTCCAAATATTAGAACAAGGATTGAATTACTCATCATTGAAACAAAAAGTAATCGCAAACAACATTGCGAATGTCGATACACCAAATTTCCAAGCAAAAGATGTTCAGTTTCGTACCGAATTTCAGCAAGCGTTACAAGCGTATCGTACAGATCCACGCCATTTTGAGTTTAAAGGAAGTACGAACAAATTTTTCGTGACAACTAAAAACGATCTCGTTTACAATCATAATAACAACAATGTCGATTTAGATAAAGAAATGTCGGATTTAGCGCAAAACCAAATTTATTATAACGCTTTAGTTGAACGATTAAACGGAAAGTTTAACTCTTTGAAAACGGTCATTAAGGGAGGAAAATAATACATGTTTCAAAGTTTCAATGTATCCGCCTCTGCGTTAACTGCCCAGCGGTTGCGTATGGATGTCATTTCAGCAAACATGGCCAACGTCGATACGACACGAGCGAAAATGGTCGATGGGAAGTGGCAGCCATATCGTCGCAAAATGGTTGTGATGCAACCAAACGAGTCATTTTCTTCCGTTTTAAGCCAAGCAATGAACGAGCGATCGACAGGCGGAGTGAAAGTGACGAAAATTGTTGAGGATCAAACACCATTTAAACTTGTATATGACCCATCTCATCCCGATGCAGATGAAAACGGATATGTACAATTACCGAACGTCGATCCGTTAAAAGAAATGGTCGATTTAATGAGCGCCACGCGCTCGTACGAAGCAAATGTGACGGTGTTAAATGCAACGAAAGGGATGTTAATGAAGGCGTTAGAAATCGGAAAATAGGGGGATAAACGATGATTGATCGCATTCAACGTACAGCTTTATCACCAGCTGTACAGCAGCAACCGATAAAGCCTGCGGAAGCACAACGGGCGTTCTCACAGTTTTTAAAAGACGCGATTCATGAAGTCAATAAACAACAAATTGAGTCAGACCAGCTGACAACGAAGCTAGCAAAAGGAGAAAACGTTGATTTGCACAATGTGATGATCGCTTCACAAAAAGCGAGCATATCGCTTCAATTAGCGATTGAAGTGCGCAATAAAGTGATTGAAGCATACCAAGAAGTGATGAGAATGCAAGTATAATGGACCTCAAGAGATAGCGGAGGAAGCATATGAACGAGCGATTAAAACAAGCGATAGAACGATTGAAATTGTTTTGGAGCGAGAGAACAAAACAGCAAAAAGTGATGGCTTTAGGGCTTGTTGGGCTGTTGATCGTTGCCGTTGCGCTTACCGCTTTTTTTGCGACGCGAACGAATTTTGTTCCTCTCTACAGCAATTTATCGCCGCAAGAAGCGGGACAAATTAAAGCCACGCTTGACCAGCGGGGCATTAAGTCGCAAATTATCGATAACGGCACGACGATTTTAGTGCCTGAACAGCTTGTTAACACGTTAAAAGTGGAATTAGCTGCAGAAGGTATTCCAGATAGCGGGAGTATTGATTATTCATTTTTCGGAAAAAACTCTGGCTTCGGTATGACGGATAATGAATTTAACGTGTTGAAAATTGAGGCAATGCAAACAGAGCTCGCCAATTTAATAAAAAGTATCGACGGGGTAGAAGATGCGAAAGTGATGATTAATCTACCCCAGCCGACCATATTTGTTGGTGACCAACAGGAAGAGGCATCTGCATCCATCGTTTTGAAAACAAAGGCGGGATATAAATTTAACGAACAGCAAATTAAATCGCTATATCACCTTGTTTCCAAAAGCGTGCCGAACCTTCCTACTGAAAATATCGTCATTATGAATCAATATTTTGAGTACTTTGACTTAAAAAATGAAGAAAATTTTTCGTCTGGCAAAACATTTGCTGAACAGTATGAAATAAAGCAACAAATTGAACGCGACATTCAACGCCGCGTCCAACAAATGTTAGGAACGATGATCGGACAAGATAAAGTCGTCGTTTCTGTGACAGCAGACGTTGATTTTACTCAAGAAAATCGCCAAGAAGAGCTTGTTGAGCCAGTCGATAAAGAAAATATGGAAGGCATCGCCGTAAGCGTACAGCGCATTACAGAGACGTTTTCGGGCAAGGGAGCTCAACCAGGTGGCACGACAGGAACAGGTGAAAACGCTGTACCGGGTTATCAAGGAGCCAATGGCGAGACAAACGGGGATTATGAGCGAATTGAGGAAACAATTAATAACGAGGTTAATAGAATAAAAAAAGAAATTGTTGCAAGTCCTTATAAAGTAAAAGATTTAGGTATTCAAGTGATGGTTGAACCACCAAAACCGAACGATCCAAACTCACTTCCTGCTCAAACGGTTGATGATATTACAAAAATTTTAGGAACGATTGTGCGAACATCGGTCGATAAAGATGTTGCTGGGCAGTGGACGGATGCCGATTTACAAAATCGCGTCGTTGTTTCTGTGCAACCGTTTAACGGAAAAGTGCAGTTTAATGAACAAACATCGACTATTCCGACATGGGCATACGTTGCTGGTGGCAGTGTATTCATCTTGATTATTGGAGTACTCGTCTTTTTATGGTTACGTAAACGGAAAAAAGAAGAAATGGACGAACTGTCGTTACAAGAAGAACAAGTGGCAGTACAAATTCCAGATGTAAACGAGGAAGTCGAAACAGAAGCAACATTGCGCCGCAAGCAACTTGAAAAACTTGCAAAAGAAAAACCAGAAGAATTTGCGAAATTATTACGAACATGGCTTGCTGAGGAATAAGGGGGGGATTATATGGCAAAACGCGATCAAAAAGGCGAATTAACAGGAAAACAAAAAGCAGCCATTCTCCTCATTTCATTAGGACCAGATGTTTCAGCATCCGTATATAAACATTTATCTGAAGAAGAAATTGAAAAATTGACGCTTGAAATTTCTAACGTTCGTCAAGTGGATGCCGAGAAAAAAGAAACGATTTTAGAAGAGTTCCACCAAATCGCCTTAGCGCAAGATTACATTTCACAAGGCGGCATTGCCTACGCAAAACAAGTGCTCGAAAAAGCACTTGGGCCAGAGCAGGCGATGAACATTATTAATCGCTTAACATCTGCTTTGCAAGTGCGTCCGTTTGATTTCGCGCGCAAGGCGGATCCAGCGCAAATTTTAAACTTTTTACAAAATGAGCATCCACAAACGATTGCCCTTGTATTGTCTTATTTGGAGCCAACGCAAGCGGGTCAAATTTTATCGGCGTTGCCACAAGAAATGCAAGCGGATGTTGCTCGTCGTATCGCGTTGATGGATCGCACATCACCGGAAATGATTAATGAAGTCGAACAAGTACTTGAACGAAAATTATCAACGACAGTTGTACAAGATTACACACAAACAGGTGGTATTGAGGCTGTTGTTGAAGTGTTAAATGGTGTGGATCGGGCAACCGAACGAACGATTTTAGATGCGCTTGAAATTCAAGACCCAGAATTAGCAGAAGAAATTAAAAAGCGCATGTTTGTATTTGAAGATATCGTTACGCTTGATAACCGTGCGATTCAACGCGTCATTCGCGAAGTGGACAATGCCGACCTGTTGCTTGCATTGAAAGTATCTAGCGACGAAGTAAAAGAAGTTGTATTTCGTAACATGTCTTCACGCATGGCGGAAACGTTTAAAGAAGAGATGGAGTTTATGGGGCCTGTTCGCCTTCGTGACGTAGAAGAAGCGCAATCGCGTATTGTCGCAGTGATTCGTCGTCTCGAAGAAGCGGGTGAAATCGTTGTTGCTCGTGGCGGAGGAGATGATATTATTGTCTAAAGTCATTAAAGCCCCGTTTGCTCGAACATGTTCGGAGCAACGAGCGGTTATTCAAGTGAAAAAAGTGCTGCCCGACATGCAACAAGAAGAACATGAGCAACATGACGAAATGACGATACAACATGTGCAAATGTTAATTGAGCAAGCGGAACAGCAAGCAGCGCATATTCGTCAAGAAGCCGACATGTATTACGCCTCTGTTCAACAACAAATAGCAGAAGAACAAAAACAATGGGAAGAAGAACGAAAAGAATGGATTGAACAGGCGCGTCAAGAAGGATACGCGATCGGTTTCGAACAAGGACGACAAGACGGATTTCAGCAATATATGGAGGCGATTCGCGAGGCGAAGAAGATCGTACAATCAGCTAATGAACAGTTTTATCATATGCTTGAATCAGCTGATGAAACGATTTTGCTTGTCGCATGCAAAGTAGCGGAGCGGATCATGGGAGAACGTCTTGCTGAAAATAAAGAACATTTTCTTGGGCTTGTGAAACAAGTGATAAAAGAAGTAAGAGAACATGAAGAAGTGAAAATGTATGTGCATCCGACGTACTATGATGTCGTCATTCGGCAAAAAGATGAGCTAAAAGCGTTATTTAGTCACGATGTTCACTTGTTTATTTATCCCGATGAGACGCTAGATGAAACAAGTTGTATTGTTGAAACGCCGTTTGGTCGTATTGATGCAAGCGTTGATACGCAGCTTGAACAGCTGAAATTACAATTGCTCGAGCGGATCGAGGGGGCGAGCGAATGAACTGGCAAGCACTCATCAATGAAATCGAGTTGCTCGATCCATATAAACGATTTGGCAAAGTCACACGCGTCATCGGCTTAATGATCGAAGCGAAAGGACCAGAAAGTTCGATTGGCGATGTGTGCTACATTCATATCGGCCATAAAAAAAAGAAAAAAATTCAAGCGGAAGTTGTCGGGTTTCGTGATGAATACGTACTTTTAATGCCTTATGCCACCGTTCAAGATATTGCTCCGGGTTGCATTGTGGAGGCAACGGGAGCTCCGCTTGAAATGAAAGTCGGTTCAGCGCTTGTTGGACGTGTCATTGATGCATTAGGCGTCCCACTTGATGATCAACCGCTTCCGAAAGGATTGACGGCTGTTCCAATTGATCGCCAACCGCCAAACCCGATGACGCGTCCCCCGATTTCAGACCCGATTGAAGTCGGCGTAAAAATGATTGATAGCTTGTTGACGGTTGGAAAAGGACAACGTGTCGGTATTTTTGCTGGCTCGGGCGTCGGAAAAAGTACGCTAATGGGGATGATTGCCCGTAACACAAATGCAGATTTAAACGTTATTGCGCTCATCGGTGAACGCGGACGTGAAGTACGAGAGTTTATTGAGCGCGATCTCGGTCCAGAGGGGTTAAAACGCTCCATTGTCGTTGTAGCGACATCCGACCAACCTGCTCTCATGCGCATTAAAGGGGCATATACAGCGACTGCTATAGCGGAATATTTTCGCGATCAAGGACTAAATGTCATGTTTATGATGGACTCTGTTACGCGCGTGGCGATGGCGCAACGTGAAGTCGGATTAGCTGTCGGTGAGCCGCCGACGACGAAAGGATATACACCGTCTGTTTTCGCGATTTTACCGAAGTTGCTTGAGCGGACTGGGACGAATGAGCACGGAACAATTACCGCTTTTTATACGGTACTCGTTGACGGCGATGATATGAATGAACCGATTGCTGATACAGTTCGTGGCATTTTAGATGGGCATTTCGTATTAGAACGTCAACTAGCTAATAAAGGTCAGTATCCAGCGATTAACGTATTGAAAAGTGTCAGTCGCGTTATGAACTACATCGTGACGCCAGAACATCGAAAAGTAGCGGAAAAATTGCGGGAGTTATTAGCGACATACGTTCAATCTGAAGATTTAATTCAAATTGGTGCGTATAAGCGTGGCTCATCGCGAGAAATCGATGAAGCCATTCGTTATTATCCGAAAATTATTTCGTTTTTAAAACAAGATGTTCATGAATCGTACACAATAAATGAAAGTGTTCAACAGTTGTTTCAACTTATTGAACAAGGGTGAATAAACGATGACACCATTTAAATTAACAAAAATTTTAAACTTAAAAGAACATGAAAAACAAAAAGCGTTACATGAATATGAAGAAGCGCGCACCCGGTTTGAAGAAGTGGCAGAAAAGCTATACCATTTTTTAAAACAAAAAGAAGATTACGAAGAACAACATAAACAACAATTACAATCGGGGCTAGCGATTCAACATATTCGCTCGTTTCAACATTTTATGAGCAACTTGCAGCGGGTCATCGACCATTATCAGCATCTTGTTATGCAAGCACGTCAGCATATGGAGTTGAAACAACTGAAATTAGTTGAATTGAATGTCGAAGTGAAAAAATACGAAAAAATAAAAGAAAAACATGATGAAATGATCGCACAACAAATGCGAATAGCTGAACAAAAACAAATGGACGATATTTCTATACAACAATATTGTTATCGAGAAACAAGGTGAGCATCGATGGAACAGTTTGAAAAAGAAGAAGAGACGAAAAAAACAAGCAAGTTTCAATGGTTTCTTTTTGTCGTTTTTATTCCGCTTTTATTTACGATTTCTGTCGTTTTGTTAATTTTAACGTTCTCTGGCATTAACGTATTTGAACAAGGAAAAAAATATGCAAGTCAATTGCCGTTTGTTTCCCAATGGATTGAAGGAACAGAAGCGAACGAAAAAAAGAAACTACAAGAACAAATTGTCGAATTAAAAGCAACGATTGTTGAAAAAGAAAAGAAACTTGCAAAAACGAAAGACGTCATAAAAGAAAAAGATGCCGAAATTGACACGCTCAAACAAGAAATTGCCCGCTTGCAAGCAGAAAAGGAACAAGCACAGCAGCCGACAACACCGTCAACAGAGCAAACAAATGCTCCGCGTGTAGACGTAGTGAAAATGTACGAAACGATGTCACCAAAAAAAGCTGCAGAAATTATTCCACAAATGTCCGATCAAGAAGCGGTTAATTTATTGTCCAAACTTAAAACAGACAAAGTGGCAGCCATTTTAGAAAAAATGGATGCAGCAAACGCAGCAAAGTATACGAGCCTTCTTGCGAAAAAAGCGAACAACTGAAAGGAGGTGAAGAAATGAATATCGCCGGGGTTTCTTTTATGGCTCCATTTAGCGGATCAAATCAGCAAACGACTGTTGAAACGGGCGATGGACATGCATTTGCTCAGGTGCTTTCGTCGTTGCGTCAAACGTCACCATCGTTACAGTCACTATCGGAACAGCCGGAAACGATGCAACGAATGGATTGGGAGCAGTTGCAGCAATGGTTTGCCCAACTTCCGATTCATGATGGATATGCCGAGAAACAAACGTTATCAAACGAAATGATACAATCGTTTCTTTCTCTTTTACCAGAGGAAACGAAAGAGCAAATGATTCAACAATTTTCAGCTGGGCAGCCGTTTGAAACGATGTTTTCACCACAAGATGATCTTGATGAAGAAGATGAACTAATGCTCGTCATCGCTTTGTTTCAACTTGAACAAAAACAATGGACGATTCCAGAGCCGATCATTGAACATGCACGTGCAACGCTTCGCAACGTGTTCGGAACAAACGATGAACAAAGCGACACGATGAAAGACATGTTGCAAGCAGTGGTGGACAGTCAAACACGTTTAAACGATGTGCATCGTGCGAACGAAGTGGAAAGTAAAGCAGTACAATCGATGGCACAAACGATTGTAGACCATCAAGCGCGATGGCATAGTAAAGAAAAAGTAAAACAAGGTAGATTGTTGAACACAGCTCCGTTAGCTCGTGATTTGTTAGCTACAGATTGGGAAAAAGTATTGAAAAATGGAAACATAAACAGTGATTTAAACAAAAAATATCAAATCACTTCTCAAGCTCAATTAGTAAGTACAAATTTACAAGAACAACAATTATCGGGGACGACGCAAAAGGAAGTGACCCCATTGCCACAAGAGCACAAGCAATGGATAACAAGTACTCGTGTTTTTGATTTGTCTCATACTGCCCAACAATCAAACGATAAACATGTACCGTTTGAACTACGAGCAATTGATACGACAAGTGAAACACCGTTTGTTGCACAGTTTGAGCGAATCATTCGTTCGAGCCAGTTGACAAGGTGGAAAAATGGCAATACGCAACTGCTTATTCGTTTACATCCTGAACATTTAGGACATATAACGATTAAACTCATTGAGCAAAAAGGGAAGCTAACTGCAAAGATGATTACATCAACTGAAGCTGCGAAGCAGTTAGTGGAACAACATATTCATCAGCTTGCGCACATTGCCGATCGTATTACGGTAGAGCAATTCAATGTATTTGATCAAGCGAAATTTCGCGACCATTCTTTCCATCAACAAAAACAGCAGCAACAGCAGCAAGAACAGCAAAAAGGAGAAAAAAAGCAACCTGATCAATCTTTTGATGAGTGGCTAAACGAGTGGTTTGATTTTGATATGTAGAGGTGATGTACGTGGCAACGATCGATCCGAGTTTGCTTTTATCGCAGCGAAAAGTCGCACAACGTGAGACGGGGAAAAGCTCATTAGGGAAAGATGACTTTTTAAAAATTTTAATTGCTCAATTGCAACACCAAGATCCGTTAAACCCAATGGAAGACCGTGAATTTATTTCACAAATGGCGAATTTCTCATCGCTTGAACAAATGGTCAATATGTCGAATATGATGAGCAAATTTATTGAGACACAAACGGGCACATCTGAAAAACTTGCAGGCACGTTAGATGCGTTACAAAAGCTTATTCAACAACAATCTACACCGTCGCTTGCTCAATACAGTGAATGGATTGGTAAAACCGTCACATGGGATGAACAAAGCGGTGTGGTGAAAGCTGTCGTTCAAAAAGGAACGGACGTATGGTTAGAGCTTGATCAAGGGGAGATGGTGTTGGCCTCTCGCGTCACAAAAGTGTCGCAATAAAGGAGGTGAAAAAATGAATCGCATTCAGTTTTTTCCGCACACCCCATTGATTCCGTCACAAAAACAGACGACCATTTCAACGGAGCGACAATCGTTTCGCGATGCGCTTGCTGAAGCAGGAAAAGCATTAAAAATAAGCAAACATGCCCAGCAGCGGTTACAAGAACGAAATATTCACATTAACGAGGAACAATGGGCGATGATCGGACAAAAAATTGTCGAGGCAAAACAAAAAGGGGTGCGCGACTCGCTCGTCATTACAGATGAAGCGGCCTTAATCGTGAGCGCTGTGAATCAAACGGTCATTACAGCGATGCATCGTGAAGAGGCACAGAGCCAATTGTTCACAAATATTAATGGAGCCATTATTATATAAGGCCGGACCTTTACAGGAAGCCTTCGAGCGTGCGGAATGACAGAAGCCGCTCAAACAACGAAAAGGAGAGGATTATTATGTTACGTTCCATGTTCACTGGAATTGGTGGTATTCGCAACTTTCAATATAAATTAGACGTGATTGGTAACAATATTTCTAACGTCAATACGTATGGCTACAAAAAAGCGCGCGTCACATTTAAAGATCTCGTTTCCCAACAAATTTCAGCTGCGACATCATCAACAGGGACACGCGGGGGAATAAACGGCAAACAAATCGGTTTAGGAAGCGGGCTCGGCTCGATCGAAACAATTCATACACAAGGTTCGACACAAACGACCTCACGTCCACTTGACTTGGCGCTTGGTGGCGACGGCTTTTTCGTCGTTGGATCGATTAATGATGTAACGTTAATTAGTATGGATGGACCAGCTGGAAAATTAGGGACAAATAAAGTGAATACAGGAGTTCCGATTGATCGTGTTTTTAACTTAAGCTTTACACGTGCTGGTAACTTTTATTTAGATGAATACGGTTATATCGTTAATTCGGACGGACAATATTTAATTGGGGAAGCAGCGATTAAAGATGTAGATACGGTGATTACAAATGCTCCTCATGTGGCTCAAGCAAGACGTGATTTGGATGCATTTCTGAATAGCACGAATGGTCTTGTAAACTTTATAAAAAAATGGAAAGATGAATTTACTAAAGATTCTGATAACAACCCAACTACACAAACAGATTTTATTAATTTTATCAAAAATTTTAATAATGAACTAAAAAATCTAAATGAAAAAATAACAGGGAAGACAGATCCGAACGATACAACGCTTGCTGCGGCCGGAAGTTATTTTAATGACCGCGTATCTCCTAAAGCAAGTATCAATCCTGTTCCGCTCCTTCCAGAAAACGAGGCCGATTGGCCGGATACGTTAGCGGAAGCTGAAAAAATGATGGGTCCTTACTTAGAAGGAATTAGCGGGTTCGTCGAAAGCGTCCAACAAGTGCTACAAGACTACAGCGAGCCGAAATACGGAAATGTGACAAGCTTTGAACCGGGATTGATTCAAATTCCGAAAACGGCGAAAAGTTTCGGGATTACGGCGGACGGAAAAGTGACATTTATTGATAGTTCTGGACAATTAAAAATTGCAGGACAAATTTTATTAGCACAATTTCCGAACCCGAGCGGCTTAGAGAAAATGGGAGGAAATACGTTTAAAGAAACAAACAACTCTGGTAAGCTCGACCGAAATGCCAATGGATTGACGATTAATGAGTTATCACGACCTGGTTTAAACGGCGCAGGTGAAATTATTTCCGGGGCATTAGAAATGTCGAACGTCGATCTATCTGAAGAGTTTACAGAAATGATCGTTGCCCAACGCGGATTCCAAGCGAATACGCGCATTATTACAACGTCGGATGAAATTTTACAAGAGCTTGTCAACTTGAAGAAATAATAAATAAAGGGGGGACGGGGGCGTTTGCCCCCGATACATAATGATTCGATTAACGCGGTTAAACGGTAAACCTTTTACGTTAAACGCCATTTACATAGAGCAAGTTGAAGCGTTCCCAGACACGACCATTACATTAACGAATGGCAAAAAGTTTGTCGTGCGGGAGTCTGTGGAAGATGTTATGTTATTAGTAGAAACGTTTTATCGTAACATTTCTGTTCTCGGATTAAGGAGAGAGGCGGAGGGATCCGACGTTGAAGGACAATAAAATGTTAAAGATCATGTTAATTGTTATGGGAGTGATTACGCTTGTTAGCGTCGTCGCCCTTGTTGTCGTTATGAAATTTATGGGGAATGATGAACCGAAAGAGCCGTCGGTCGATGAAATTGTTGCAAGCTCGTTTGATGTGCCCGAGATCATGACCAATTTAATGGACGGAAGCTTTATTAAAATTGCGTTTAAAATTCAAACAGATAGCGAAAAAGCAAAAGAAGAAGCAGAAAAACGCGATTTTCAAATTAAAAATATCATTATTGAAGAATTATCAGAAATGACAGCGGAGCAGTTTAAAGGAAAACAAGGAAAGCTTCTTTTAGAGAAAAAACTGCGCGAACGCATAAATGAACTTATGCAAGAAGGAAAAGTTGAGAAAATTTATATAACCTCCTTTATTCTCCAGTAAATAAAATGAATAGGAGTAGGAGGTGAGAACGGTGTCAGGAGAAGTTTTATCACAAAGTGAAATAGATGCTTTGCTTGCGGCGCTATCTGCTGGAGAGATGAGCGCGGATGAGCTGAAAAAGGAAGAAGCAGAGAAAAAAGTAAAAGTGTATGACTTTAAACGAGCATTGCGGTTTTCAAAAGACCAAATTCGCAGTTTAACGCGCATACATGAAAACTTTGCTCGATTGTTAACGACATTTTTTTCAGCGCAGTTGCGAACATACGTGCAAATTTCAGTCGCATCGGCTGACCAATTGCCGTACGAGGAATTTATTCGCTCCATTCCGAAAATGACAATTTTAACGGTATTCGAAGTCCCTCCTCTTGATGGACGCGTGCTGTTAGAAGTCAACCCAAATATCGCTTATGCGATGCTTGATCGCGTATTAGGCGGTAGAGGAGTAAGTTTAAATAAAATCGAAAATTTAACTGAAATTGAAACAAAAATTATGTCCAGTTTGTTTGAAAAAGCGTTTAGCAACTTGCGTGAAGCGTGGGAGTCCGTGGCAGATATCGATCCGATGCTCACAGATTTTGAAGTCAATCCACAATTTTTACAAATGGTGTCACCGAATGAAACGGTTGTTGTTATTTCGTTAAATACACAAATTGGTGATACGAGTGGAATGATTAACATTTGTATCCCACACGTTGTATTAGAGCCGATTATCCCGAAATTATCTGTTCATTATTGGATGCAAACGCAAAAAAAAGAGCGTGAACCAGAGGAAGTTGCGACGCTACAAAAACGATTAAAGCAAACGAAAGTGCCGATGATCGCAGAACTTGGTACATCGAGCATCTCCGTACAAGAGTTTTTGCAACTTTCCGTTGGTGATGTCATTCAACTTGATCAAACGGTGCGAGATCCGCTCATCATTAAGGTGGGGGATGTGCCGAAATTTATCGGGCAGCCGGGAAAAATGAATAAACGATTAGCAGTACAAATTTTAGATGTAATAAAGGGGGAAGACGGCGATGATGAGTGACGATATGTTATCTCAAGATGAGATTGATGCGTTGTTGCGAGGAATTGACGAAGACCCGATGCCGTCTAGTACAATGTCGATCGATGAAGTATTGACACCAATTGAACAAGATGCGCTTGGTGAAATTGGAAATATTTCATTTGGTAGTTCAGCGACAGCGTTATCGATGTTATTAAATCAAAAGGTTGAAATTACGACGCCGAACGTTTCACTCATTGAACGTGCGCGCGTGGCAGAAGAGTTTCCGCATCCGTACGTTGCGATTCAAGTTAGCTATACGGAAGGATTTCTAGGAACGAATTTACTTGTCATTAAACAATCTGATGCCGCGATTATCGCAGATTTAATGATGGGGGGAGATGGTACAAACCCGCCTGCCTTTATGGACGAAATTCAACTAAGTGCTGTACAAGAAGCGATGAACCAAATGATGGGTTCGGCTGCGACATCGATGTCCACAATTTTTAGTAAAAAAGTTGATATTTCACCACCAAGCTTACACTTGCTTGATTTATCGGAAGGCGAAGGATTTGAATATTTACCGCCGGACGACGTGCTTGTAAAAGTATCGTTCCGTTTAAAAGTAGGGAACTTAATTGATTCTAACATTATGCAATTGTTGCCGACTCATTTTGCGAAAGAATTAGTCGAAAATTTATTAAATCCGTCTAGTACAAAGACACAAACATCAGCTACAATAAATACGAACGAGCCACGTCAAACCGCGCCGTCCGCACAAGCGCAACCAGCGCCTTCACCGGCTCAACAAACGCAAAAAGAAGCTCCTCAACATGTTGGAACGGGAGCAGTACAGCAGCCTGTCAACGTCCAGCCTGTTGCTTTTGCAAGTTTTGAACCAGCGCCATTGCCAGAAGCGGAATCGCGCAATCTCGACATGTTGCTTGATATCCCGCTGCAAGTGACGGTGGAGCTCGGACGAACGAAGCGCTCTGTACAAGACATTTTAAGTTTATCGTCAGGTTCCATCATTGAACTCGATAAGCTGGCTGGTGAACCGGTTGACATTTTAGTGAACAATAAATTGATCGCGAAAGGTGAAGTCGTTGTCATTGATGAAAATTTCGGGGTGCGTGTGACAAGTATTATTAGCCAAAGCGATCGGTTAAACAAATTACGATAACTTGGGAGGTTTTTGGAGAATGGCGAGAATTTTAATTGTTGATGATGCAGCATTTATGCGAATGATGATTAAAGATATTTTAACGAAAAATGGGCACGAAGTTGTCGCAGAAGCAGCAGATGGAGCGCAAGCGGTCGAAAAATATAAAGAGTTTCGCCCAGACTTAGTCACAATGGACATTACGATGCCAGAAATGGATGGCATTACGGCGCTGAAAGAAATTAAAAAAATTGACAGCAACGCCAAAGTCATTATGTGTTCAGCAATGGGGCAACAAGCGATGGTTATTGATGCCATTCAAGCAGGAGCAAAAGATTTTATTGTCAAGCCGTTCCAAGCAGATCGCGTCATTGAAGCGATTAACAAAACGCTCGGTTAGAGGTGGAATTCATTGCGCTATATTCGCATCATCATGTTGTGCGCGTTCGTTGTTCTGCAAGCAGTCTCGCCTGCTTTTGCAGAACAAACGAATAGCGTAAAAGAATGTGTAGAGCATCCAGAAAAGTGTAAAGAACAACAAACAGACAAGGCAACGGAATCGGAAATCGTTGCCCAACCGTCTCCCATTACAGTTTGGGACTTTGTCAAACTCATTTTTGCGACGGCTTTTGTTGTATTTTTGTTATATGCGCTTTTAAAATGGTTAAATAAACAAAACCGATTTTATGAGCGAAAAGGGCTTATCCAACATTTAGGTGGGACAAGTTTAGGGACGAATCGAACGATTCAAATCGTGAAAGTCGGTCGCCGCGTATTTGTTGTCGGTGTAGGTGAATCGATTCACTTATTAAAAGAAATTACAGATGAACAAGAAATTGAGGAGTTGCTTAAGCAACATGAAGCGCGTCTTGATTCATTGCTTGATACGAACGTATGGAAATCGCTCCAATCGCTTTTGCAACGAAAAACAAACGAACCTCGCTTTCGCCAATTGTTTGATCGAGAATTACAACAGTTGGCTGAAAAGCGACAACAGGCAATGAGAGCGCTCGAAAAAGAAAGGGATTCACATGAATGAAGTCATGCAGTTTTTTAATAATAGTGCTCCTGAAAACGTAGCCACATCCGTCAAACTGTTATTGCTCTTGACGGTCTTGTCCATTGCGCCAGGCATTTTAATTATGGTGACATCGTTTACGCGCATCGTCATTGTTTTATCGTTTGTTAGAACAGCGCTCGGCACGCAACAAATGCCGCCAAACCAAGTCATTATCGGACTGTCGCTATTTTTAACATTTTTTATTATGGCGCCGACGTTTCAACAAATAAATCGTGACGCCTTGCAGCCATTGTTTGATGAAAAAATTAATTTAGAGCAAGCTTATGAACGAGCCGAAGCACCGCTAAAAGAATTTATGAGCAAACATACGCGTCAAAAAGACTTAGCTTTATTTTTAAGCTACGCAGGGGCTGAACAACCGAAAACGGTACAAGACATTCCGATGTCAGCGCTCGTTCCCGCTTTTGCGATTAGCGAATTAAAAACAGCGTTTCAAATCGGCTTTATGTTATTCATCCCGTTTTTAGTCATTGATATGATTGTCGCCAGTGTATTAATGTCGATGGGAATGATGATGTTACCGCCGGTCATGATTTCGTTGCCGTTTAAAATTTTATTGTTTGTCTTGGTGGACGGTTGGTATTTAGTCGTGAAATCATTATTAGAAAGCTTTTAAAAGTAGGTGGGAAAAATGAGTCCCGATTTTGTCATTCAAGTAGCGGAACGCGGTGTATATATGGTGCTTGTCATATGCGGTCCGCTTATGTTGCTTGCTCTTGCAATCGGATTGTTTGTTAGTATTTTGCAAGCGACGACGCAAATTCAAGAACAAACGTTAGCATTTGTACCGAAAATTGTTGCGGTGTTACTCGGTCTCGTCTTCTTCGGACCGTGGATGCTTTCGCGCATGATTTCATATGCATACAACATTTTTAATAACTTAAGTAAATTTGTAGGATGAAGCGTATGGAGCTATACACGTATGTACCGACATTTTTGCTCATTTTTGCGCGCGTCGCTTCGTTCTTTGTGACGATGCCGCTTTTCTCGTATCGAAACATACCAAGCGTTCATAAAATCGGTTTTGCTTTTTTTATCAGTTGGCTCATGTTTTTTTCACTCGATCCAAAGCCATTAAATATTGACGGAACGTATATGATGCTGCTAATGAAAGAAGTGCTCGTCGGGCTACTTATTGGGCTTGTGGCTTTTATGATTATGTCAGCGATTCAAATTGCAGGCGGATTCATTGATTTCCAAATGGGATTTGCGATTGCAAACGTTATCGATCCGCAAACAGGCGCCCAAAGCCCATTAATGGGACAATATTTATACACGCTTGCTTTGTTTTTTTTGCTTGCCGTCAATGGACATCATTTGTTGTTAGACGGTATTTTTTATAGCTATCAGTTCATTCCGGTCGAACATCTCATTTCTTTCGGAAATGGACAAATTGCAGAACAAGTCGTTCGTTTATTTCAAGCGATGTTTGTTATTGCATTGCAAATGGCCATTCCGATTGTCGGTTGTTTATTTTTAGTTGATGTAGCGCTTGGCATTGTAGCGCGCACCGTTCCACAAATGAACATTTTTGTTATTGGGCTACCTGTAAAAATTATCGTTAGCTTTGTTTTGTTTGTCATTGTATTTTCAAGCATGTTTGTCGTCACCAAACAACTGTTTGAACTCACTTTTATGTCGATGCGCAACATGATGAAACTATTAGGAGGCGCGTAACGTGAGTTGGCTGTCCGTTGATTTGCAGTTTTTCGCCGGAGAAAAAACAGAAAAAGCAACGCCGAGAAAACGGCAAGAAGTGCGCAAAAAAGGACAAGTAGCAAAAAGTGCGGATGCGACCGCTGCCTTTTTAATGCTCGTTGTTTTCCTCGTTCTCTCGTTTTCTTCGGGCGTATGGGGAGATGCGGTTGTGCGGCTATTTCGCCAGTCGTTTCAACATTACTTTTTTATGGACGTCACGGTCGATTCTGTGCAGCTTATTTTCATTGATCTTTTGCGACAACTTGCTATGCTCGTTGGACCAATTTTTTTAGCCGCCATCGCTGCGGCGCTATTTGCTAATTTTGTGCAAGTTGGTTTTTTATTCACGACCGAACCGCTGCAAATGAAATTAAGTAAACTCGATCCAATCCAAGGGTTTAAGCGCATATTTTCACTTCGTGCGCTTGTGGAATTGTTAAAGTCCATTTTAAAGGTATTGTTTGTTGGTGTTGTAACTTTTTCTGTTTTATGGCTACACATCGACGATATTTTATTGCTATCCCATAAATCAATTGGAGCGATTGCGGCCACGCTTGGACGTTTAACGATTCAAATGGGGATTGCTGCTTCTGTCGCTTTACTGTTTCTTTCAATGTTCGATTATTTGTATCAACGGTACGATTTTGAAAAAAATATTCGTATGTCAAAGCAAGACATTAAAGATGAATACAAAAAGACAGAAGGTGACCCGTTAATTAAATCGCGCATTAAGCAAAAGCAACGGGAAATGGCAATGCGCCGCATGATGCAAGAAGTACCGAAAGCAGATGTCGTCATTACAAACCCGACACATTTTGCAGTTGCATTAAAGTATGACGAACAACAAGCAGATGCCCCAATCGTTGTCGCTAAAGGGGCAGACTACATGGCACAAAAAATAAAAGATATTGCTAAAAAAAACGATGTCATGATCGTTGAAAATCGTCCGCTCGCTCGCGCATTATACGATCAAACAGATGTCGGGATGGTCATTCCAGAAGCGTTTTTTAAAGCGGTGGCGGAAATTTTAGCGTACGTCTATAAAACGAAAAATAAACTTTAATTTCATGTATGTAGACAGGAGAGAACGTTTATGTCGGCAAGGGACTTATCTGTATTACTTATGGTTGTATTAATTGTAGCGATGCTCATCATTCCTCTACCATCATGGTTGCTTAGCGTCCTCATCATTATGAATATTTCTCTTGCGTTGCTCGTTCTCTTAACATCAATGAATATGCGCGAACCGCTCCAATTTTCGATCTTCCCTTCGCTTCTCCTTTTGCTTACATTATTTCGCCTCGGTTTAAACGTTTCAACGACTCGTTCGATTTTAAGTAAAGGAGAAGCAGGAGGAGTTGTTGAAACGTTTGGAACGTTCGTTATTGGTGGAAATGTTGTTGTTGGTTTCGTTGTGTTTTTAATTTTAATTATTATTCAATTCGTTGTCATCACAAAAGGGGCAGAGCGCGTATCTGAAGTTGCGGCGCGCTTTACGCTCGATGCGATGCCCGGAAAACAAATGAGTATTGATGCAGATTTAAATGCGGGCATCATCTCTGAACAACAAGCGAGAGAACGACGCGAAAAAGTTGCGCAAGAAGCTGATTTTTATGGTGCGATGGACGGAGCAAGCAAATTCGTTAAAGGTGATGCCATCGCAGGAATTATTATTGTTCTAATTAATATGCTATTCGGAATTGTCATCGGGATGGTACAGCAAGGCATGGATATTGGGGAAGCGGCAAGAAGATACACATTATTAACTGTTGGAGATGGAATCGTTAGCCAAATTCCAGCGCTATTAATTTCAACTGCGACAGGGATTGTCGTCACGCGTGCCGCTTCCGATGATAACTTAGGTGCCGACATTATGCGGCAGCTGTTTGCTTATCCGAAAATGCTATATGTCACAGCAGGAACGATTTTTTTACTCGGATTGTTGACGCCCATTTATGATTTGTTAACGATGCCGATCGCGGCTTTGCTTGCTTTTGGAGCGTATCAATTAACAAAACAAGCGCATGTGTCTGAAACAACACCGGAAGAAACAGAAGAAGAAATAGAAATGGATCAAATGAAAAGCCCAGAAAGTGTTGTTAGTTTATTAAGCGTTGATCCGATTGAGTTCGAGTTTGGATACGGCTTAATTCCGCTCGCTGATGCTAATCAAGGTGGGGATTTGCTAGATCGTATCGTGATGATCCGCCGTCAGCTCGCTTTAGAGCTTGGTATCGTGATTCCCGTTGTTCGTATTCGCGATAACATTCAACTGCAACCGAATGAATATCGACTAAAAATTAAAGGAAATGAAGTGGCACGAGGGGAATTGTTGCTTGATCATTATTTGGCGATGAGCCCAGGCATTGAAGATGATTCGATTGAAGGAATCGATACAGTTGAGCCAGCGTTCGGCTTACCGGCAAAATGGATCTCTGAAGAAATGAAAGAACGAGCTGAAATGTTTGGATATACAGTTGTTGATCCTCCGTCTGTCGTATCAACACATATAACCGAGCTGTTAAAAGCGCATGCGCATGAGTTGCTCGGCCGTCAAGAAACGAAGCAGCTCATTGATCATGTGAAAGAATCGTATCCTATTTTAGTTGAAGAAGTGACACCAAATCCGTTATCGGTAGGCGACATTCAAAAAGTGCTGGCGAATTTATTACGTGAAAAAGTATCGATTCGCAATTTGCCGGTCATTTTTGAGACGCTTGCGGATTTTGCTCGGATGACGACAGATCCAGATCTTTTAACAGAATACGTTCGTCAAGCACTCGCCCGTCAAATTACAAGTCAATATGTGGTTGAAGGTCAACCGTTACGTGTCATTACGTTATCAGGGAAAGTCGAAAAAATGATTGCAGAAGGTGTGCAACAAACGGAGCACGGTAATTATTTAGCGCTCGATCCCGTTGTTTCACAAGCAATTATTGAAGCGATTGCGATGCAAATTGAGCAATTTCCTTTTCAAGATCAATCGCCTATTTTGCTTTGCTCACCGGCTGTGCGCATGTATGTGAGACAATTAACGGAGCGATATTTCCGTCACGTTCCGGTATTGTCGTATAATGAACTTGAAGCCAATGTGGAAGTTCAAAGTGTTGGGGTGGTGAATGTGGAATGAAGGTGAAAAAGTTTGTAGCTTCATCAATGCCAGAAGCGATGAAAATGATTCGAGCTGAACTCGGCAATGATGCCGTCATTTTAAACTCGAAAGTTGTACACAAAAAAGGTTTTCTTGGGTTGTTTGCCCGGAAAAATATCGAAGTGATTGCTGCTGTTGATCCGAAACCAGCCACTCCGCCTGTTCAAAAAATAAAAGAAAAACGAAAAGAGCGCACAGAACCGATGCGTGATGAACAGCTATTAAAAGAAATTCATGAATTAAAGGCAACGATTCATCAGTTGTCACATGGAGGAGAACTTTATCCGACCCCGTTAAAGATGATCGATGGGCATTTAATCGATCAAGAAATAAGCGATGATGTGCGAGCTATGTTTATGTCTACCTTGTTGCAACGTTGGTACACGTCTGGAGCAAATGCGTCGTATGAAGAAGTGAAGCAATGGCTTCATGAAGAAATCGTTCACGCATTATCTTCTCTTTCGTTTGGCGGCATGTCGTTTCAAAAAAAATTCGTGAACGTTGTCGGACCGACGGGTGTTGGTAAAACGACAACACTTGCGAAAATGGCTGCCGATTGCGTCATTAAACATCGAAAAAAAGCAGCGTTTATTACGACAGATACGTATCGTATTGCGGCAATTGATCAGTTAAAAACATATGCTAAAATTTTGAATGTTCCACTTGAAGTATGTTACAATCTCGACGATTTTCGTCAAGCGAAAGAAAAGCTCGCGTCATACGATATTATATTTATTGATACAGCTGGACGAAATTTTCGCAATGCCCAATATGTGAACGATTTAAAAGAAATGATTGATTTTAATGAAGAAATGGAAACGTTTCTTGTATTGTCGCTTACAGCAAAATGGCGAGATATGAAAGACATTTACACACAGTTTTCCATTATTCCGATTCATAAATTTATTTTTACGAAAGTCGATGAAACGAGTCGACACGGAGCGATGTTAAATATGATGATCCAGTGCGGCATCGGTGCAGCGTATATGACGCACGGGCAAAACGTACCTGATGATATTGTTGAAGCTACTCCACAGCTTGTGGCAAATATGGTTACTGGGGTCGAGCAACGATGATGAGAGATCAAGCGGAAAGCTTACGTTTACGTGTGAAAAAAATGCAACATGAAGCAGAAACGAAAGCGATTGCTGTATTGAGTGGCAAAGGTGGCGTTGGAAAATCGAACGTTTCGTTAAACTTTTCCTTAGCATTGCGCCAACGAGGGAAACATGTATTGTTGTTTGATATGGATATTGGTATGGGGAATATTGATATTTTGCTTGGACATACATCTTCTCGTACGATCATCGATATTTTTCGTCCAGACGTCACCATTCATGATATTATAAAAACAGGACCAGAGCAGTTGTCGTTTATTGCGGGGGGAACGGGATTAACAGAAATTTTTCATATGGATGAGCAAAAAGTCGAATATTTTATTGAACAATTGCAACTTGTTTCCGAGCAATACGACTATCTCATTTTCGATATGGGAGCTGGTATGTCTGAAGACCGTCTTCAGCTGCTCAAGGCTGTGGATGATATTTTCATCGTAACGACACCTGAACCGACAGCTTTAACAGATGCATATGCAACAATGAAGTACATTCATTTAGCAGATCCGCAACTTCCGATTTATGTGTTAGTCAATCGCGCACGTTCGGATAAAGAAGGAACAGAAACGTTGCAACGTTTAAAACAAGTGGCGAAGCGGTTTTTAGGAAAACAATTACATGCATTAGGATATATACCCGAAGACCGAACAGTAAGCACCGCAGTTATTCGGCAAACGCCTTTTCTTTTATTTGACCCTAGTGCAAAGGCGAGTAAGGCGCTTATGCAAATGACGGATCGCTACTTAGTAAAAGAAGAACACGAGGAGCAAACGAAACGTCCGTTTCACTTTTTTGCTAAGCTACGTCAATACTTTTTGGAAAGGTAGGTTATCATCGCTGTGAAGAAAGCAAAAGTGCTCGTCGTTGATGACTCTGCTTTTATGCGAAAATTAATTAGTGATTTTTTGTCCGAACATCCGCGGTTGCACGTTGTCGGTACAGCACGTGACGGACAAGAAGCGTTACAAAAAATTGAGCAATTCAATCCGGATGTCGTGACGCTAGATGTTGAGATGCCTGTCATGAACGGGCTTGAAACGTTAAAGCATATAATGCAAAAACGACCTCTTCCTGTCGTTATGATCTCAAGCACGACGACAGAAGGGGCGGAAAATACGATTTTAGCGTTGCAATACGGGGCGGTTGACTTTATTGCGAAGCCTTCCGGAGCGATCTCGCTAGATTTATATAAAATTAAAGATAAAATGATCGAAAAAGTGCTTTTGGCAAGCGAAGCGAATTTACGAACGGTGAAAACAAAACAAAAAATGTCTATGTTGCCACAAAAGCAATATAGTAAAATAGAGGTAAGTGAACGACAAAATGTAAGTGGAAAGAAAAAAATCATCGCGATCGGTACATCAACAGGTGGACCGCGTGCGCTTCAACACGTATTAACAAAATTTCCAGCAACGATTGACGCACCGATTTTAGTTGTTCAACATATGCCAAAAGGGTTTACAAAGTCGTTAGCGACCCGACTTGATTCATTATGTCACATTCGCGTCAAAGAGGCAGAGGATGGTGAAATTATTCAAAAAGGGACAGCGTATATCGCACCAGGAGGAAAACACTTACATGTGAAACGTGTAGGGATGTCGCTAGCCATCCACTTGGATGAAGCAGCACCGCGCAATGGTCATCGACCTTCTGTTGACGTGATGTTTGAATCGCTAAGCGCCTTAACAGATTACGAGAAAATCGCTGTTATTATGACAGGCATGGGTTCAGACGGTACAGCAGGATTAAAACAATTAAAGTCTTCGGGTAAGACGTTTGTCATTGCAGAATCTGCCGAATCTTCCGTTGTATTCGGCATGCCTAAGTCAGCCATTGCTGCAAACGTTGTTGATGAGATCGTTCACGTGGACGATATTGCTGAAGCGGTAATGAAACACGTACAAGTTTGAGGGGGATAGGAACAATGGACATGAGTCAATACCTCGAAGTGTTTATTGATGAAAGTAAAGAGCATTTACAAACAATTAACGAGCAACTGCTAGAACTTGAAAAAAATCCAGACGATGTGTCGATCGTTAATGAAATTTTTCGCTCCGCCCATACGTTAAAAGGAATGTCAGCAACGATGGGATTTGAGGACTTAGCCAATTTAACACATCAAATGGAAAATGTACTTGATGCGATTCGTAATGGGAAAATAGCGGTTACGCCTGAACTGCTTGACGTCATTTTTCGTGCTGTTGACGATTTAGAAGCGATGGTCGTTTCCATTGCAGAAGGTGGAGATGGAAAACGTGACGTTACAGACGTTGTTGCGCAGTTAAAGCAAATTGAAAAAGGAGAAGTCGTTGTAGCACAAAAAAGCACTCCGACATATGAACAAACATACGATGAGTTTGAATACACGATTTTAAAACAGTCGGCTGAACAAGGGTTCCACAGTTATGAAGTTGCGATTAAACTGCGCTCTGACTGTTTATTAAAAGCTGCCCGCGTATTTATGATTTTTGAAGTGATTGAACAAATCGGTGAAGTGATCAAGTCTGTTCCGACCGTTGAAATGCTTGAGGCCGAACAGTTTGACGATCAATTTGTTGTGACGGTAGTGACAAAAGTATCACAAGATGAGTTACAAAAGCGCATTATGAAAGTATCTGAAGTAGAAGAAGTAAACGTCCAACCGGTTGATTTTGCGCAGGAAAAGGCGCACGAAAAACCGGTGGAACAAAAAGAAGAGCCGAAAACAGTGGAACAAGTCGCGGAGAAAAAACAAGAAGGACAAGAAGAAAAAGCGACTGGAAAGCAAGTAAGCAACAAAACGATTCGCGTCAATATTGAGCGCCTTGATGTATTAATGAACTTATTTGAAGAACTTGTCATTGATCGCGGCCGACTAGAACAAATTTCGCGTGAGTTAAACAACCCTGAATTACACGAAACAGTTGAACGGATGTCGCGCATTTCAGGAGACTTGCAAAACATTATTTTAAATATGCGCATGGTACCTGTTGAAACGGTATTTAACCGCTTTCCGCGAATGGTTCGTCAATTAGCTCGCGATTTAGGGAAGAAAATTAATCTTGAAATTATCGGAGCAGAAACGGAGCTCGATCGCACAGTGATTGATGAAATTGGTGATCCGCTCGTTCACTTGTTGCGCAACGCTATCGATCATGGCATTGAAACACCAGATGTGCGTCGGGCGAAAGGAAAACCGGAAGAAGGAACAGTCAAGCTTAAAGCATATCATAGCGGCAATCATGTATTCATTGAAATCGAAGACGACGGTGCGGGCATTAGCCGTGAAAAAGTGCTGAAAAAAGCCATTAGTAAAGGCATTATCTCGGAACAAAACGCAGCCAATTTAACAGACAAACAAGTATATGAACTTATTTTTGCTTCAGGTTTTTCAACAGCGGATAAAGTATCTGACATTTCAGGACGCGGTGTCGGATTAGATGTTGTAAAAAGTACGATTGAGTCGCTTGGTGGATCAGTATCCATTGACTCGGAAGAAGGGGTTGGTTCGGTCTTCTCGATTCAGCTACCGCTTACACTATCCATTATCTCAGTTATGTTAGTTGAAATTCAAAATGAAAAATATGCGATTCCGTTGTCATCGATTATCGAGACAGCCATTGTGAAAAAAGAAGATATTTTACATGCCCATAATCAAAAAGTTATTGATTTTCGTGGGAAAGTTGTGCCGCTTTTATTCTTAAGAGATATTTTTGAAGTGCCGGTCATCAAGGAAGAAGACGATTTCTTATCGGTCGTCATTGTGCGTAAAGGTGAGAAAATGGCTGGACTTGTCGTCGATTCATTTATCGGTCAACAAGAAGTGGTGTTAAAATCGCTTGGCAACTACTTAACGTCCGTATTTGCTATTTCTGGGGCAACCATTTTAGGCGACGGACAAGTTGCACTCATTATTGATTGCAATGCGTTAATTAAGTAGGAGCAAGCGAGAGGGGGAATTTAATGTGGCTGAACTGAAAGTGATTATTTTTCAACTAAAAGACGAAGAATACGCAATTCCAGTCCAACAAGTGCGCTCGATTGAAAAAATTCAACATATTACACGCGTTCCTCGCGTTCCGAAATATGTTAAGGGCGTCATTAATTTGCGTGGAGTCGTTACACCGATTATTGATTTACGCATGCGGTTTGGGTTAGAAGAAGCGACATTTTCCGACCATACGCGCGTCATTATCGTTGCGCTTGATGATATGGAAGTTGGTTTAATTGTTGATGCGGCAAACGATGTCGTTGATATTTCAACGGACGCCATTGAACCGCCGCCAGAAGTAGTTGATGCAACAACAGCGGATTATATTAATGGTGTCGTAAAAATTGGAAAGCGTCTATTTATTTTATTAAACTTAGAAAAAGTATTAAAAACAGAGAAAGGATAAATCGTCCATGTCATATTTTGAACGGATGGATGCCGTCCATATGGACATACTAAAAGAGATTGGTAATATCGGTGCGGGCCATGCAGCAACGGCGTTATCAAAACTGTTAAATAAAAGAATTGAAATGACGATTCCTGATGTGCGCATCATTTCTTTTGACGAAATGATGGACATTGTCGGAGGAGCTGACAATGTCGTTGCTGCTGTTTTTTTGCGTATTGAAGGAGATGCACCTGGCAATATGTTTTTTGTACTATCGATTGAGCAGGCGGAACGATTTATTCAACAAATGACTGGCGACGAACAGTTTAAATTAGAACAAGATTGTTCAGAGCTACCGTTATCTGCATTGCAAGAGCTTGGCAACATTTTAGCCGGTTCGTATTTATCATCTTTATCGGATTTTACCAATTTAAATTTACATCCATCTGTTCCGGCGCTCAGCATTGATATGATCGGTGCAATTTTAAGCTATGGATTAATTGAAATGTCGCGCGTCGGTGATCATGTCATCGTCGTTGATACAGCAATTCACGAGGAACATCAGCCGGATGATCGCGTCAATGGCCACTTTTTCTTACTTCCTGACCCTGAATCATTTCATATCATCTTTCGAGCTTTAGGTGTGGAACATGATGAGTGAAATTGTTCAAGTGGTGAAAGTCGGGATTGCTGACATGAATATTGTCAAGGCACCGCATGTCATTCGCACATGTGGGCTTGGCTCGTGCGTTGGTGTGGTCGTATATGATTTAACAAAAGAAGTGGCCGGGATGGCGCACGTGATGTTACCTGATTCATCGTTAGCAAAATCCGAAAACATGAATGTGGCGAAGTATGCCGACACCGCGATTGAAGAGCTGATCCGGCGCGTCATTGAGGCAGGAGGACGAAACGGTCATTTGAAAGCAAAAATGGCTGGTGGTGCACAAATGTTTCAGTTTCGCACAGGGACGACGGATATGATGCGTATCGGACCGCGCAATGTTGAGGCTGTTCGCCAGCAGCTTCAACGCTTTCGCATTCCGATTGTTGCTGAAGATGTCGGAGGAAGTAGCGGACGGACGATTGAATTTCATCCGAAAACAGGTATATTGCTCATTCGAACAGTAAATCAAGGGGTACGGGAAATGTAATGGCTGGTACATGGAAATTTAACATTGGCTTTGCTTTATTCGGCTGTATGATCGCCTTTTTTTCTTCACTATTGCAAAATAGCATATGGACATCTACAATACGGGCTTTCATTGCATTTGTTGTTTTCTTTGTTTTCGCATTTATTGTTCGCTGGATGATCGGATTTATCCAAAGAGATGAATCAACATCGAACGTTTCGTTTGCACAACGGAATGACACCGAAGTTGAGCAGATGATTGAAGACTTAAGTGAAGAAGAACAACAAAAAGTAGCTGAGTATATTCGTCAATTATTGAGTCACGAAGAGAAATAAATGCCAAAACGTAGCTTAGGGGGGATGATATATTGTGCTGGCAAAAGTGGATTGATGCTCGTGATCGTGAGGCGGGCAATCAACTGATTGAAAAGTATATGCCACTTGTCGATTATCACGTACAACGTATAGCTTCATCCCTTCCGAAGAGCGTAAAAAAAGAAGATTTAAAAAGTTTAGCGTTACTCGGTTTATACGATGCGCTAGAAAAATTCGATCCTTCGCGTGATTTAAAGTTTGACACGTATGCTTCATTTCGTATTCGTGGCGCTATTTTAGATGGTTTGCGCAAAGAAGATTGGCTTCCCCGAAGCGTACGAGAAAAAGCGAAGAAAATTGAAGCGACAATTGAGCAGTTGCAACAACTGCATATGCGTGACGTTAGTGCCAAAGAAGTAGCTCACGCGTTAAATATATCAGAAGATGAAGTATACGCAGTCATGAATGAGCAGTTTTTCGCGAATGTTTTATCGCTTGATGAGCGACCATTTGACGATGACGATGATCAATCATCGTTTACGATACGTGATGACCGATCGCCATCGCCTGAGGAGCACATATTGCGAGAAGAACAAATTGCTCAACTAGCAAACGTCGTACAACAATTGAATGAAAAAGAACAGTTAGTCATTAGTTTGTTTTACAAAGAAGAACTGACGTTTACAGAAATCGGGCATATTATGGGACTGTCGACGTCACGGATTTCTCAAATTCACGCCAAAGCTTTATTTAAAATGCGCAAACTGATTGAGCAAGCGATATGACAGTCCTTCATCAAACAACTTTTATGAAGGAAGTGAAACGATGAGCTTAAAGTTAGTCGAGTTACAAGTAGCGTTGCCGAAAACGCATGAGCTCGGGAAGTGGCAAGAACATATGCAACAGTACGGACAGCTTGCTCAACAACAGCTTGCAACAGAAATGAAAAAACAAGACGAGCGTATTCGGCAGCAAGTGACGAAAGCCGAACAAAGCGAACGTTCCAAATGGAAAAAGCAATCTGAGAAGAAAGAAAAAAACAAACACCCTTACAAAGGAACGCATATTGATTTTACCGGATAAGAGGGATGATATGACAACGTTTTTATGGTTTGTTAGCTTCGTGTTGCATGGTATTTCTCTCTTTCTTATCATCCTTTTATCTTTAAAATGGATGAAAATTAAAGAGACGGAAAGAGAGCAAGCGGAGCTTATTCGCGAAATGGAAACGATGATGACAACATATTTAATGCAGTTCAAAGAAGAAAACGAACGATTTGTTAAACAAATTACATCATCGACTATTCGCCAACATTCTCGTTCATTGCGAAAAGAACAAATGTCTCCTCCAGTTGAGCATGTTGTTGACCGCATCGAGTTATCGTCAACTGCGCCAAAGGAAGAGCAATCGCTCGAGTCGCTTGTCTCAGAAGCATTAAAACTTCAACAACAAGGAAAAACAATTGATGAGATTGCGAAGACGCTCAAACGTGGCAAAACAGAAATGGAGCTTTTGCTTAAATTTCACCAAAAGTAGTTGAATGTGCTTTTTAATTATGATATAGTTCTATTTGGTGTGAATACACACGCTCATCGATTTAAGCAACGGTGCTGCCTTGCAGTCTTGCTTAAAAATGACGTGAGCGGAGGAAAAAAACCGTATAGGAGGATGAAAGATGTCTGTCATTTCAATGAAACAATTGCTTGAAGCAGGGGTTCACTTCGGGCATCAAACACGTCGCTGGAACCCGAAAATGAAAAAGTACATTTTCACTGAACGCAATGGTATTTATATCATTGACTTACAAAAAACAGTGAAAAAAGTAGAAGAAGCGTATAACTTCGTCAAAGAACTTGCGGAAAACGGTGGTAAAATTTTATTCGTTGGTACGAAAAAACAAGCGCAAGATTCTGTGAAAGAAGAAGCAGAACGCTCTGGCATGTTCTACGTGAACCAACGTTGGTTAGGTGGAACGCTAACAAACTTTGCAACTATTCAAAAACGCATTAAACGCTTAAAAGAAATCGAAAGAATGGCTGAAGATGGCACATTTGATGTATTGCCTAAAAAAGAAGTGGTAAAACTAAAGAAAGAGTTAGAGCGTCTTGAAAAGTTTTTAGGCGGTATTAAAGAAATGAAAGAATTGCCAGATGCATTATTTGTCATCGACCCACGCAAAGAGCGCATTGCCGTTGCAGAAGCTCGTAAATTAAACATTCCGATCATCGGAATTGTGGATACAAACTGTGATCCAGACGAAATCGACTACGTCATTCCTGCGAACGACGATGCGATTCGCGCTGTGAAACTTCTTACATCTAAAATTGCTGATGCGATTTTAGAAGCAAAACAAGGCGAAGAAGCCGTTGTCACAGCTGAGTAAGCATGTGAAAGGTGATAAGAGGGGGGAGCCTTTTATCACCTTTTTTTAAGAAAATCGGGCATAATAAGCATACGAACCGTTTCGGTTTGTGTACATACGATTTGGCACATAAAAAAGGAGGATGTTTCATATGGCAATTACTGCTCAAATGGTAAAAGAATTGCGCGAAAAAACTGGCGCAGGAATGATGGACTGCAAAAAAGCGTTAACAGAAACAAACGGTGATATGGAAAAAGCGATCGACTGGCTTCGTGAAAAAGGAATGGCGAAGGCAGCGAAAAAAGCAGATCGCATTGCAGCTGAGGGAACAACATTAATTGAAGTTGATGGAAATGTAGCTGTCATTTTAGAAGTAAACTCTGAAACAGACTTCGTTGCGAAAAACGAAGGATTTAAAACATTAGTAAAAGAATTAGCAGATCATTTATTAAAACATAAGCCTGCAACAGTAGAAGAAGCGCTGCAACAAAAAATGGATAACGGTGCGACAGTAGAGGAACATATCAACGCAGCGATCGCTAAAATTGGTGAAAAAATTACGTTACGTCGCTTTGCAGTTGTAGAAAAAGATGACAATGCAGCGTTCGGTGCATATTTACACATGGGTGGTCGCATTGCTGTATTAACGGTGTTAGAAGGTACAACAAATAGCGACATTGCAAAAGATGTAGCGATGCACATTGCTGCGATTAATCCAAAATACGTCTCTCGCGATGAAGTATCCGCGGAAGAAATCGCTCGTGAGCGCGAAGTGTTAAAACAACAAGCATTGAATGAAGGAAAACCAGAAAATATCGTTGAAAAAATGGTTGAAGGCCGCTTAGGCAAATTCTTTGAAGACATTTGCTTACTTGAGCAAAGCTTTGTAAAAAATCCAGACGTCAAAGTACGCCAATTTGTAGAATCTAATGGTGCAACTGTAAAAAGCTTCATCCGTTACGAAGTAGGCGAAGGTATTGAAAAGCGTCAAGATAACTTCGCTGAAGAAGTTATGAGCCAAGTTCGTAAGTAATGAATACAAATAGGGAACACATATGTGTTCCCTATTTTTAGAGAACGGTATGGAGGTTTACAATGAAAAGCCCAAAATATAAACGTGTCGTTTTAAAATTAAGCGGTGAAGCGTTAGCTGGTGATCAAGGATTTGGCATTAATCCGTCTGTCATTAAATCCATTGCGCAACAAGTAAAAGAGGTAGCAGAACTTGGAGTTGAAGTGGCGGTCGTTGTTGGCGGTGGGAATATTTGGCGCGGTAAAATCGGCAGTGAAATGGGAATGGATCGTGCCACAGCCGATTATATGGGCATGCTAGCAACAGTAATGAACTCGCTTGCTTTGCAAGACAGCCTAGAGCAACTTGGTGTGCAAACGCGCGTGCAAACGTCTATTGAAATGCGCCAAGTGGCAGAGCCTTACATTCGTCGAAGAGCGATTCGTCACTTAGAGAAAAAACGTGTCGTCATTTTTGCAGCAGGAACAGGGAATCCGTACTTCTCGACAGATACGACAGCCGCGCTTCGTGCTGCAGAAATTGAAGCGGACGTCATTTTAATGGCAAAAAACAACGTAGATGGTGTATACAGCGCCGATCCAAAAGTGGACAAAAATGCGGTGAAGTACGATGAACTATCCTACTTAGATGTGATCAAACAAGGATTAGGCGTCATGGATTCAACCGCTTCATCGTTATGTATGGATAACGATATTCCACTTATTGTTTTCTCGATTATGGAAGAAGGAAATATTAAACGTGCCGTATTAGGCGAAAATATTGGAACAATTGTAAGGGGGAAATAAGATGCAAGTATTAACGAACGCGAACGAAAAAATGGATAAAGCAGTTCAAGCTTTTTCGCGTGAACTCGCAACGATTCGCGCAGGTCGTGCAAATCCAGCGTTACTAGAAAAAATTACAGTAGATTACTACGGCATGCCGACACCAATTATTCAGTTAGCAGGCATTCAAGTGCCAGAAGCTCGCCTTCTTGTTATTCAGCCGTATGACAAATCCGTATTGAAGGAAATTGAAAAAGCTATTTTAGCATCTGACTTAGGGTTAACGCCTTCAAACGACGGTTCAGTCATTCGTATTTCCATTCCGCCGCTAACAGAAGAGCGCCGTCGTGAGCTTGTGAAGTTAGTAAAAAAATATGCTGAAGAAGCGAAAGTCGCTGTGCGCAACATTCGCCGTGATGCAAACGATGAGTTGAAAAAGCTAGAGAAAAATGGCGAAATTACAGAAGACGAGTTGCGAGGTTATACAGAAGACATTCAAAAATTAACAGACGATCATATCGCAAAAATTGATGTGATTACGAAAGAAAAAGAGAGAGAAGTCATGGAAGTATAAGTCCCTCTATGTTTATAGAGGGTTTTTTGTTATAATTACTAAATAGGGCGCACAGCCTAATCATGTTGGATCAAAGCTGGAGGACACGCGCTTATGTTTGAAAAGATGAAAAGATGGAAAAACAAAGAAGAAGGATATGAGAAAGAAACAATTTTACAAGGACCGATTCCTGCGCATGTGGCGATCATCATGGACGGGAACGGACGATGGGCGAAAAAACGCGCGTTGCCACGTATGGCTGGACATTATGAGGGCATGCAAACGGTACGGAAAATTACGCGTTTTGCGAACGAACTCGGTGTAAAAGTGTTAACGTTATACGCATTTTCAACAGAAAATTGGAAACGACCAAAAACGGAAGTCGATTATTTAATGCAGTTGCCTGAACAATTTTTGAACACATTTTTGCCAGAGTTAATCGCAGAAAACGTACAAGTACGCATTATGGGACATAAAGATCAACTACCTTTACATACGTTACATGCAGTCGATAAAGCAATCGAAGAGACAAAACAAAATACGGGCTTAATTTTAAACTTTGCGTTAAACTACGGAAGTCGTGCGGAAATTGTGCATGCCGTTCAAAAGCTTGTTGACGATGTGCAAAATGGAACGATTCAAGCAAGTGATGTGAATGAACAGGTGTTCCATTCATATTTAATGACAAACGATTTACCAGATCCCGATTTACTCATTCGCACAAGCGGAGAGATTCGTTTAAGTAATTTCATGCTTTGGCAATTGGCTTATACAGAATTTTGGTTTACAGACGTATTATGGCCAGACTTCACAGAACAACATTTTTTACAGGCGGTACATGAATTTCAACAACGAAGCCGCCGATTTGGAGGCGTATAATTTCGTATGAAACAAAGAATTGTAACAGCAGTGATTGCAGCTTCAGTCTTTTTACCGATCGTCATATATGGCAGATGGCCATTTTTAGTGTTAACGTATATACTAGCTACGGTTGGCTTATTTGAGCTTATTCGCATGAAACGCATATCGCTTTTTTCGTTCCCGAGCATTGTTAGTTTTCTTGCATTATGGCTCTTTTTATATCCATATGAACATATGATAAATATATGGATCCTCGTCGTTGGGCTCTTTTTGTTGCTCATTTATACGGTCATATCAAAAAATGCATTTACATTTGATGATGTAGCATTTATGATTGTCGCTGTCTTATATGTAGGGGTTGGTTTTTATTCTTTTGTTCAAGTGCGTGAAGCCGGTTTGTCGTACATTTTTTATGCGCTTTTTTTAATTTGGGCAACGGATAGCGGAGCGTACTTTGTTGGTCGTGCGTTCGGAAAACGAAAGCTATGGGAGCATATTAGCCCAAACAAAACAGTGGAAGGTGCTATTGGTGGGGTTTTGTGTGCCCTTGTTGTCGTGAGCGTGTATGAGTGGCTATCGCCATTTGCGCCGTCTTTCCTCATGTTACTCATTGCGACGGTCATTTTATCCGTTTTCGGACAGCTTGGTGATTTAGTGGAATCGGCATTTAAACGTCACTATGGAGTAAAGGATTCAGGAGCTATTTTGCCAGGACATGGTGGCATTTTAGATCGCTTCGATAGTTTGTTATTTGTTTTGCCAATTTTGCATTTGTTTTACCTTATTGCGTAAAAAGGAGTGGGGCTTTTGCGAGCAATTAGTTTATTAGGAGCGACGGGCTCAATCGGCATGCAAACGTTAGATGTGATTCGCGCCCATCCCGATGCGTTTCGTCTCGTCGCTTTTTCCGCTGGGCGAAATATAGAGCGAGCTCGACATATTATTGAGCAATTTTCACCGAAAGTCGTATGTGTTGCTCAAAAAGAAGATGCACATATGCTACAAAGCGAATATATAGGGCGAGTGCGCATCGTTTCTGGTGAAGATGGTCTCGTTGAAGTAGCGACCGTTCAAGAAGCAGACATTGTCGTCAATGCGGTTGTCGGAAGCGTTGGATTAGTACCTACGTTACAAGCGATTGAGGCGAAAAAAACGATTGCGTTAGCGAATAAAGAAACGTTAGTTACCGCAGGTCATCTTGTCATGAAACACGCTGCTGATTACGGCGTAGCCATTTTGCCTGTCGATAGTGAGCATTCTGCTATCTTTCAATGTTTGCAAGGGGAACAACAAAAAAATATCGAATGCATCATTTTAACGGCATCTGGTGGTAGTTTTCGTGATCGGACTCGCGAACAACTACAATACGTCACAGTGGAAGAAGCGTTAAAACATCCGAATTGGTCGATGGGAGCAAAAATTACAATTGATTCTGCAACGATGATGAACAAAGGACTCGAAGTGATCGAAGCACACTGGTTATTCCAATTACCGTATGAACAAATTGACGTCCTTTTGCATAAAGAAAGTATTATTCATTCGATGGTACAATTTCATGATGGAAGTGTCATTGCTCAACTCGGAACGCCAGATATGCGAGTACCGATTCAATATGCATTAACATATCCTGACCGTTTTCCGCTACATATTGAACGACTGAACTTAGCACAAGTAGCCACGTTGCATTTTCAAAAAGTGGACATGAACCGGTTTCGTTGTTTACAATTTGCTTATGAAGCTGGAAAGATAGGGGGAACGATGCCAACGGTATTAAACGCCGCCAATGAAGAAGCGGTGTCAGCCTTTTTAGCTGGACAAATATCGTTCCTAGCGATCGAACAATGCATTGAAAAAGCGATGGAGCGGCATGTACCGATTGCTCATCCGGATCTTGAGACGATTCGTGCAGTTGATTTTGAAACGAGACAATATGTAAAATCACTACACATGTAAAAGGTGGTTGAAACTTTGGAGACGGTTATTGCTTTTCTTATCATTTTTGGCGCGCTTGTGTTTTTTCATGAATTAGGTCACTTCATTTTCGCGAAGCGAGCAGGTATTTTATGCCGCGAGTTTGCGATTGGATTTGGTCCAAAAGTGTTTTCAATGAAAAAAGGGGAAACGACGTACACCATTCGTTTGCTCCCACTTGGTGGTTTTGTGCGCATGGCTGGCGAAGATCCTGAGATGATTGACGTCAAGCGCGGGCAAGTTGTCGGCTTACTGTTTCATTCAGATGGTAAAGTGAAGAAAATCATCGTCAATCATAAAGATGAATATGAAGATGCGAAAATCATTGAGGTGGAGCGCGCAGACTTTGAACATGAGCTATATATTGAAGGTTACGAGAATGAAGATGATCGCTTACAACGTTTTGAGTTAAGCGATCCTGCCTACATCGTTATTGATCGCGAAGAAGTACAAATTGCACCGTACAATCGTCAATTCGGCTCAAAAACGCTCGGACAGCGGGCGATGGCTATTTTCGCTGGTCCGCTTATGAATTTCATCTTAGCACTTGTCATCTTTATTGTTATTGGACTGCTACAAGGGTACCCTGTTGATAAACCGATTGTTGGTGAATTGACAGAAGACGGTGCCGCGCGTCAAGCAGGATTGAAACAAGGTGATATTGTCATTTCGATTGACGGACAGCCGATGTCTTCATGGACGGATGTTGTTACAATTATTCGAAAAAGCCCAGAAAAACCGCTCCAATTTCAAGTGAAGCGCAACGACCAAATGATCGATCTCACCGTCACACCAGAAAAGAAAACGATCGAAGGCGAGACGATCGGATTGATCGGTGTATATGGACCGATGGAAAAATCGGTTGTTGGGGCGATCAAACAGGGAGCGTTAGAAACGTACTATTGGACAAAAGAAATTATCGTTGGTCTAGGTCATTTATTGACGGGGAAATTTTCATTTGATATGCTATCTGGACCTGTTGGCATTGCCGTTTCCACACATAAAGTCGCCCAATCTGGCGTGTATTATTTAATGAAATGGGGAGCGATTTTAAGCATTAACTTAGGGATTATCAACTTACTTCCGCTTCCAGCGCTTGATGGAGGACGCTTAACGTTTTTTGCGATTGAGGCGTTGCGTGGAAAGCCAATTGATCGCCAAAAAGAAGGAATTGTGCATTTTATCGGTTTTGCCCTTCTCATGTTGCTCATGCTTGTTGTTACGTGGAATGATATTCAAAAATTTTTCTTATAAATCAATGAAGTAAGAGGTGCTAAAAAAAGATGAAACAAAGTATGTCGTTTATTCCTACATTGCGTGAAGTGCCAGCAGACGCGGAAATTAAAAGCCATCAACTGCTGCTTCGCGCCGGTTTCATTCGCCAAAACGCGAGTGGAGTATATAGCTTTTTACCACTTGGTAAACGTGTATTACAAAAAATTGAAGCGATCATTCGTGAAGAAATGGAGCGTGCAGGTGCTATAGAACTGTTAATGCCAGCGTTGCAACAAGCAGAACTATGGCAAGAGTCAGGCCGCTGGTATTCATATGGACCGGAATTAATGCGTTTAAAAGATCGCCACGATCGCGACTTTGCGCTCGGTGCAACACATGAAGAAGTCATTACGGCACTTGTTCGCGATGAAGTGAAATCGTACAAACGTTTGCCGCTTACGCTTTATCAAATTCAAACGAAGTTTCGTGACGAAAAACGCCCACGTTTCGGTTTGCTTCGTGGTCGTGAGTTTATTATGAAAGATGCATATTCGTTTCATGCTTCACAAGAAAGTTTAGATGAAGTATACAATAAAATGTACGAAGCTTATGCGAATGTGTTCCGTCGTTGCGGGTTGAATTTCCGCGCTGTCATTGCCGATTCTGGCGCCATGGGCGGAAAAGATACGCATGAGTTTATGGTTTTATCTGATGTTGGAGAAGATACGATTGCATATTCTGATTCGTCTGATTATGCGGCGAATATTGAAATGGCACCAGTCATTACGACGTATGAGCGAAGCGATGAACCGCATGCCCCGCTTGAAAAAGTGCATACACCGGAACAACGTTCGATTGAAGAAGTAAGTCAATTTCTGCAAGTACCAAAAGAAAAATGTATCAAGTCGTTATTATTTAAAGTAGACGATCGCTATGTACTTGTTCTTGTACGTGGCGACCATGAAGTGAATGATGTGAAAGTAAAAAATATATTAGAAGCAACGGTTGTGGAATTAGCAACGCCAGAAGAAACAAAACAAGTGATGAACTGTGAAGTTGGTTCGCTTGGTCCAATTGGTGTGAGCGACGATGTACTCGTTTTAGCGGATCATGCAGTAAAAGCGATTGTCAACGGTGTATGCGGAGCCAATGAAGCACACTATCATTATAAAGGGGTTAACCCAGATCGTGATTTTGTTGCGCAATATGCGGACGTTCGTTTCATTCAAGAAGGGGATCCGTCGCCAGATGGAAAAGGAACGATTCGTTTTGCGCGCGGCATTGAAGTTGGTCACGTATTTAAACTCGGTACACGTTATAGCGAAGCGATGAATGCAACGTATTTAGATGAAAATGGACGCATGCAACCGATGATTATGGGATGTTACGGCATCGGTGTATCTCGTACGCTTGCAGCCATCGCTGAACAATATAACGATGAGCATGGGCTCATTTGGCCAACAGCTGTTGCCCCGTTCCATGTGCATCTTATTTCTGTCAATCCAAAAGTGGACGAGCAACGAAAACTCGCAGACGAATGGTACGTACGTTTGCAACAAGAAGGATTTGAAGTGTTGTATGACGATCGTGCTGAGCGCCCAGGTGTGAAATTCGCTGACAGCGATTTAATCGGTTTACCTGTACGCGTAACGATTGGAAAACGGGCAAGCGAAGGAATAGTTGAAGTAAAAGTTCGCAAAACAGGCGAAACAGAGGAAGTACATGTGTCGCAATTAGTGGAGACTTTGCACCGATATTTGTAAAAGGCAGAGAGGGGGATCCCCCTCTTTCTGTCGTCTATCACCCCCAAACGATGGAGAAATAAAGAAAGGGAGGTGCACCGTTACATCTTTTTGTAACGAACAACGATGAGAGAAGAACAAAAAGAAAGGTTTTCTATTTTGTTGCAACAACTACAACTCGCTTCTTCGCATATAGCGAACGACTTAGCAAATGGACAGATTAACAAAGTAGTTATCGACAAACGAACAAAATGTTGGCATTTTTATTTTCAATTTCCAGCGATTTTACGAGCGAATGTATATGTCGAATTTCGTAAACGACTAATCGAACAGTTTCGTCACATCGCTCATGTGCAATGCACGATTGAAGCGGAAGATCAAACGTTTACCGCTGAAGACGTCATATCGTATTGGTCGATGTTTGTGGAAACGATTCAACAAAGCTCGCCTCTTCTTTCACTAATGACACAGCAGCAACCGCACGTCAAAGGAACGAAAGTGATTGTCCAAGCACGCAATGAAGCAGAAGCGATTGCTTTAAAAAAGCGATTTGCGGAAATATTTGCTGAGACGTACGCTTCGTTTGGCTTCCCACATTTACAATTGGAAGCGGACGTGAAACACGATGAACAACAGTTTGAACAATTTTTAGCACAAAAACAAAAAGAGGATGAGGAGCGAGCGCTAGCTGCGTTTATCGAAGCGATGCCGAAACAAGAACCATCTAACGTAAGCGAAGAAAGCGGTCCGCTTGTCATCGGCTATCAAATTAAAGATGAGGAACATATTCGCTCGCTCGATCAAATTGTAGAAGAAGAGCGTCGTGTCGTTGTGCAAGGATACGTCTTTGATGCTGAAGCAAAAGAGCTAAAAAGCGGACGAACGTTATTGACGTTAAAAATGACAGATTATACAAACTCTATTCTTGTAAAAATGTTTTCACGCGATAAAGAAGATGCGGAATTAATGCAACGTGTAAAAAAAGGTATGTGGGTGAAAGTGCGCGGCAGCGTACAAAACGACACATTCGTTCGCGATCTTGTGCTTATTGCGAATGACCTAAACGAAGTGAAACCAAACGAGCGTCAAGATACAGCCGAAGAAAAGCGTGTGGAATTGCACGTTCATACACAAATGAGTCAAATGGATGCGGTCGCTTCAATTACAGCGCTCGTTGAACAAGCAAAAAAATGGGGACATGAAGCGATTGCCGTTACGGATCATGCCGTCGTTCAGTCGTTTCCGGAAGCGTATAGTGCAGGAAAAAAATACGGTGTGAAAATTTTATATGGACTAGAAGCAAATATTGTCGATGATGGGGTACCGATTGCTTATAATGAAGCGCATCGCCGTCTCATGGACGATACGTTTGTCGTATTTGACGTGGAGACGACAGGGCTTTCCGCTGTATATGACACCATTATTGAGTTAGCAGCAGTAAAAGTGAAGAACGGGGAAATTATCGACCGTTTTGAATCGTTTGCTAACCCGCATCATCCGCTTTCAGCGACGACAATTGAACTAACGAAGATTACAGATGATATGTTAAAAGACGCACCAGACGTCGAAGAGGTGTTAGAAAAGTTTTACCATTGGATTGACGATTGTGTGCTCGTTGCTCATAATGCGACGTTTGACATTGGTTTTTTAAATGCAGGATTCAAAAAAATCAATCGCGGCAAAGTAACAAATCCGGTGATCGATACACTAGAGCTTGCCCGCTATTTATATCCTGAGCTAAAAAACCATCGCTTAAATACGCTTTGTAAAAAATTTAATATTGAATTAACTCAACACCATCGTGCTATTTATGATGCAGAAGCGACAGGGTATTTGCTTATTCATTTGTTAAAAGAACTTGATGAAAAAGGAATACGATATCTTGATCAGTTAAACGAAGCATCGAAAGAACAAGGAGCGTTCCAACGATCCCGACCGTTCCATGCGACGTTGCTTGTACAAAATGAAGTAGGGTTAAAAAATTTATTTAAACTCGTATCGTTTTCACATGTGAACTATTTTTATCGCGTTCCACGCATTCCACGTTCTGTGTTACAACAACATCGCGAAGGTATTTTAGTCGGATCAGGGTGCGATAAAGGTGAACTATTTGAAGCGATGATGCAAAAAGGAATCGAAGAAGCAGAGGCAATTGCCCCGTTTTATGATTTCCTGGAAGTGCATCCGCCAGAAGTATACGCTCCGCTTATTGAAATGGAATATGTACGCGACGAAGAGGCACTAAAAGAAATTATTACAAACATTGTGCAGCTTGGTGAACGGCTTGGTATTCCGGTTGTCGCAACAGGAAATGTGCATTACATGAACCAAGAGGATAAAATTTATCGCAAAATTTTAATTCACTCACAATCTGGTGGCAATCCGTTAAATCGTCATGAACTCCCAAATGTTCATTTTCGTACAACAAACGAAATGTTAGAAGCATTTTCGTTTCTTGGTGAACAAAAAGCAAAAGAAATTGTTGTCACAAATACGAGAAAAATTGCCGATCTCATTGGAGACGTCAAACCGATTAAAGATGAGTTGTACACACCGAGAATTGAAGGAGCGGACGAAGAAATTCGTCGGATGAGTTACGAACGAGCGAAGAGCATTTATGGTGACCCACTTCCAGACATCGTTGAAAAACGGCTAGAAAAAGAATTGAAAAGCATTATTGGCCATGGCTTTGCGGTCATTTATTTAATCTCTCATAAACTCGTAAAAAAATCGCTTGATGATGGTTACCTTGTTGGTTCGCGTGGTTCAGTTGGCTCATCCTTTGTTGCGACGATGACCGAGATTACAGAGGTGAATCCGCTCCCACCGCATTACGTTTGTCCGAACTGTAAACATTCTGAGTTTTTCGATGATGGTTCGGTCGGCTCGGGATTTGATTTACCAGATAAAGACTGTCCAAAATGTGGCACGCGGTATAATAAAGATGGTCACGATATTCCGTTTGAGACGTTTCTAGGGTTTAAAGGTGATAAAGTTCCAGATATTGACTTAAACTTTTCGGGCGAGTATCAACCGCGAGCCCACAACTATACGAAAGTGCTATTCGGTGAAGATAACGTATATCGTGCTGGAACGATTGGTACCGTTGCTGACAAAACAGCGTACGGATTTGTCAAAGGGTATATAAGTGATAAAAATCTTCATGTACGCGCAGCAGAAATAGATCGTTTAGCAGCTGGATGTACGGGAGTGAAACGAACGACAGGGCAACATCCAGGAGGTATTATCGTCGTTCCAGATTACATGGACATTTATGACTTTACACCGATTCAATATCCTGCCGACGATACAGAAGCAGAATGGCGGACGACGCACTTTGACTTCCATTCCATTCACGATAATTTATTGAAGTTAGACATTCTTGGACACGATGATCCGACAGTCATTCGAATGTTACAAGATTTAAGTGGAATTGATCCGAAGACGATTCCAACAGATGATCCGGAAGTGATGAAAATTTTTAGTAGTACAGAATCGCTCGGGGTGACGCCTGAACAAATTATGTGTAACACAGGAACGCTCGGTATCCCAGAGTTCGGCACGCGCTTTGTTCGTCAAATGTTGGAAGAAACAAAACCAAAAACGTTTTCAGAGCTTGTGCAAATTTCGGGCTTATCGCACGGGACAGACGTTTGGCTTGGTAACGCGCAAGAGCTTATTCAAAGCGGTACATGTACGCTATCAGAAGTAATTGGATGTCGCGATGACATTATGGTGTATTTAATTTACCGCGGCTTAGAACCGTCATTAGCATTTAAAATTATGGAATCCGTTCGTAAAGGAAAAGGATTAACGCCAGAATTTGAAGAAGAAATGCGTAAACACAATGTACCAGAATGGTATATCGAATCATGTAAAAAAATTAAGTACATGTTCCCGAAAGCGCATGCGGCGGCATACGTTCTCATGGCGGTACGCATTGCGTACTTTAAAGTACATCATCCGCTTCTTTATTACGCATCGTATTTTACCGTACGTGCAGAAGACTTTGATTTAGACGCCATGATTCAAGGATCTGCGGCGATTCGTCGACGTATTGAGGAAATTCAAGCAAAAGGGCTTGATGCGTCTGCGAAAGAGAAAAACTTGTTAACCGTACTTGAAATCGCGCTAGAAATGTGCGAACGGGGCTTTTCGTTTAAAAATATCGATTTGTACCGTTCACAAGCAACGGAGTTCATTATTGACGGCAATTCCCTTATTCCACCGTTTAATGCGATTCCGGGACTTGGGACAAACGTTGCCCTCAGCATTGTGCGTGCTCGTGAGGAAGGCGAGTTTTTATCGAAAGAAGATTTACAACAACGTGGCAAAGTATCGAAAACGATTTTAGAATATCTTGAAAGTCGGGGTTGTTTACAGTCGCTCCCCGATCACAATCAATTGTCGCTATTTTGAATGAGTTGCAATTTTTTTGCCAATATGTTATAGTTCTAGTGGAAATGGTAAAGATAATGCACACAAAGAGTGGGGAGACCCACTCTTTCGTATTGATTTGAGATTCCTTGCCGTTGCAAGGGATTTTCTTGCAGTTAGGAGGACCAATATGAAAAAAGTCACACACATCGTCGAGGAGCTCGTCACCCCGATTGTCACACATATGGGATTAGAACTTGTCGATATTGAATACGTGAAAGAGGGTAAAAATTGGTTTTTGCGTATTTTTATTGATTCACCGACAGGTGTTGATATCGATCAATGCGGTGTCGTAAGTGAACAGTTAAGTGAAAAACTCGATGAAATTGATCCTATACCGCACAATTACTTTTTAGAAGTATCATCACCAGGGGCAGAGCGTCCACTTAAAAAGGCGAAAGACTTCGAACGCGCCGTCGGAAAAAACGTTTACGTCAAAACGTATGAGCCAGTCGACGGTCAAAAAGAGTTTGAAGGATTGTTAACTGCATTTGATGGGCAAACCGTGACGGTAGAAGTGAAAGTGAAAACAAAGAAAAAAACAATCACGATTCCATATGAAAAAATAGCTAGTGCACGGCTAGCTGTCATTTTTTCTTAATTCACATTAAAGGGGGACGACCGGTTCATGAATACAGAGTTGTTAGATGCTTTAACGGCGCTTGAGCGCGATAAAGGCATTAGTAAAGAAGTGTTAATTGAAGCGATAGAGGCAGCGATTGTGTCCGCTTATAAGCGCAATTTTAATCAAGCGCAAAACGTTCGTGTTGACTTTAATCAAGAAACGGGAACCATTCGCGTATTTGCTCGTAAAGAAGTCGTAGATGAAGTGTATGATTCACGTTTAGAAATTTCGCTTGACGAAGCGAAGCGAATCAATCCGAACTATCAAGTAGGAGATGTTGTTGAAATTGAAGTGACACCGAAAAATTTCGGACGCATCGCTGCCCAAACAGCGAAGCAAGTCGTCACGCAGCGCGTCCGCGAAGCAGAACGAGGTGTCATTTATGCTGAATTTGTTGATCGTGAAGAAGATATTATGACAGGTATTGTTCAGCGAACGGATTCGAAATTTATTTACGTCAGTCTCGGTAAAATTGAGGCGTTGCTTCCGGTGAGCGAACAAATGCCGAATGAGACATATAAACCACATGATCGCATCAAAGTGTACATTACAAAAGTAGAAAAAACGACAAAAGGTCCACAAATTTACGTATCGCGCACGCATCCAGGACTATTAAAGCGATTGTTTGAATTAGAAGTACCAGAAATTTATGACGGTACGGTAGAAATTAAATCGGTTGCACGCGAAGCAGGAGATCGCTCAAAAATTTCTGTTCATTCGGATAACCCAGAAGTTGATCCGGTTGGTGCATGTGTTGGACCAAAAGGACAACGAGTACAAGCGATTGTAAATGAGTTAAAAGGCGAAAAAATCGATATTGTACGTTGGTCTGCAGACCCGGTTGAATTTGTAGCCAATGCGCTAAGTCCATCTAAAGTGCTTGACGTCATCGTTAACGAAGAAGAAAAAGCGACGACGGTCATTGTACCGGATTATCAACTATCGCTTGCTATTGGAAAACGTGGTCAAAATGCTCGGTTAGCGGCGAAGTTAACGAATTGGAAAATTGATATTAAAAGTCAATCAGAAGCGGAGCAACTAGGTATTTACCCTCGTTCTTCATCATCGTTCCAAGTTGACGAAGAGGAGATTAGTGAGGTGGAATAATATGCCGAAAAAAATCCCGATGCGCAAATGTGTTGTTACAGGGGAAATGAAACCAAAGAAAGAACTTATTCGCATCGTTCGTTCGAAAGAAGGAGATGTGTCAATTGATCCGACGGGAAAAAAAGCGGGACGTGGTGCGTACATCACGCTAAGTAAAGAATGTATTTTACTTGCCAAAAAGAAAAATACGCTTGCGCATCATTTAAAAGCAACCATTGACGATTCCATTTACGAACAGTTATTGCAGCTCGCTGAGAAGGAGAACGGAGAAACAAATGAATCATAAACCATGGGTTTCTTTTCTCGGACTAGCGAATCGGGCGCGTAAAGTCATTTCGGGAGAAGAGCTTGTTGTAAAAGAAATTCAGCGTAAACGCGCGAAGCTTGTCATTTTATCGGAAGATGCGTCAGAAAACACGAGAAAAAAAATTTCCGATAAATGCTCGTTTTATCGCGTTCCGCTTTGTTACGTGGACAGTCGTCACGAATTAGGTGGGGCGATTGGAAAAGGAGCACGTGTTGTTGTAGCGATTACGGATGAAGGATTCGCACAAAAGCTGAAAACGATGCTCTAACATTTTGGGGGTGAATGTATGTCAAAAATGCGTGTATATGAGTATGCCAAAAAACATAATGTGTCAAGTAAAGACGTAATCCATAAACTAAAAGAAATGAACATCGATGTGTCAAACCATATGACGATGATTGAAGCAGATGTTGTTGAGCAATTAGATCGTTCATTTAAAAACGAGCAAAACCAAGAACAAAAACAAGAACCAAAACAAGAAGCGAAAAAAGAAGAAAAGAAGACACCAGTGAAAAAGCCTGTTTTAGAACAGTTTGAAGAAGATGAAGATGAAGTCATTCAAACGAAAGTGCCAATTAAAAAAGCAGTAGTAAAAAATCGCGAAGGGAAAAAACACGACTTGCAAATTCAACAAAAAGAAAAGAAAATTTTCAATAACAAAAAAAATAAGAAACAAAAACCTCAGCAAGCTCCACAACAACAAGAAGTGCAAAAGAAAAAGGAGAAAGAGCTTCCGAAAAAAATTACATTTGAAGGATCATTAACGGTTGCCGAACTAGCGAAAAAACTAGGTAAAGAACCTTCTGAAATTATTAAAAAGCTATTTATGCTCGGCATTATTGCAACGATTAACAAAGATTTAGACAAAGATGCGATCGAGCTCATTTGCTCAGATTACGGTGTAGAAGTCGAAGAAAAAGTAACCGTTGACGAAACAGAATTTGAGACGATTGAAATTGTTGATAACCCAGAAGATTTAGTTGAGCGTCCACCTGTCGTCACGATCATGGGTCACGTTGACCACGGAAAAACAACGTTGCTTGACTCAATTCGTCATACGAAAGTAACGGAACAAGAGGCGGGGGGCATTACGCAACATATCGGTGCGTATCAAGTCGTTGTTAACGGCAAAAAAATTACGTTTTTAGATACACCGGGTCACGAAGCGTTCACAACGATGCGTGCACGCGGTGCACAAGTGACAGACATCGTCATTCTTGTTGTTGCGGCGGATGATGGTGTTATGCCACAAACAGTTGAAGCGATTAACCATGCGAAAGCGGCAAAAGTTCCAATTATCGTCGCAGTCAATAAAATCGACAAGCCGACAGCAAACCCGGATCGCGTTATGCAAGAGTTGATGGAATATGAGCTCGTTCCGGAAGAATGGGGCGGAGATACAATTTATTGTAAATTATCAGCGTTAACAGGAGAAGGAATTGATAACTTACTTGAAATGATTTTGCTTGTTAGCGAAATGGAAGAATTAAAAGCAAATCCAAACCGCCGTGCGACAGGAACGGTCATTGAAGCAAAATTAGATAAAGGCCGTGGACCAGTTGCCACCCTTCTCGTTCAATCCGGGACGTTGCGTGTCGGTGACCCGATTGTTGTCGGCTATACGTATGGCCGTGTGCGGGCGATGACAAACGATCTCGGTCGTCGCGTGAAAGAAGCAGGTCCATCGACGCCTGTCGAAATTACAGGATTAAACGAAGTACCGCAAGCAGGCGATCGTTTTATGGTGTTTGAAGATGAGAAAAAAGCGCGTCAAATTGGCGAAGCACGTGCTCAAAAACAAATTGTGCAACAACGAAGCGTTAAAGCGCGCGTGAGCCTAGATGACTTGTTTGAAAAAATTAAACAAGGCGAAATGAAAGAATTAAACATTATCGTCAAAGCTGATGTTCAAGGTTCTGTTGAGGCGCTTGTTGCGGCATTGCAAAAAATTGAAGTAGAAGGTGTACGCGTTAAAATCATTCACTCTGGTGTGGGCGCTGTAACAGAGTACGACATTATGCTTGCATCTGCATCGAATGCGATTGTCATCGGCTTTAACGTTCGTCCGGATGCGAATGCTAAACGCGTAGCAGAAACAGAAAAAGTAGACATTCGTCTCCATCGTATCATTTACAAAGTTATCGAAGAAATTGAAGCAGCGATGAAAGGTATGCTTGATCCAGAGTACGAAGAAAAAGTGATCGGTCAAGCAGAAGTTCGTCAAACGTTTAAAGTATCGAAAGTCGGCACGATTGCAGGATGCTATGTAACAGATGGAAAAATTACGCGCGATAGTAGCGTTCGCCTCATTCGTCAAGGCATCGTTGTTTATGAAGGACAAATCGATACGTTAAAACGTTACAAAGACGATGTAAAAGAGGTAGCACAAGGATACGAGTGCGGTATAACGATTAAAAACTTTAATGATATTAAAGAAGGCGACGTTATTGAAGCATATGTCATGCAAGAAGTGGCACGAAAATGATCGGGTACGTCGAATGTGAATGTATCATTTACGACGTCCAATCATTGAAACAAAAGCGAGCCGTGTTGCAACGCATTGTCACACGGCTCAAACAAAAATATAATATATCCGTAGCCGAAGTAGATTATCAAAACGTATGGCAACGAACGAAGCTTGGAATTGTAGCTATTACAGCCGAGCGAACAGCAACGGAACAAGAACTTCAACGTGCGTTGCAATTGATCGATTCGTTTCCAGAAATCGAGCGAACGGTTACAACATTTGAGTGGTTTTAATCGAGGTGATGATGATGAGTTTGCGAGCCACACGTGTAGGCGAACAAATGAAAAAAGAATTAAGTGACATTATCGGACGCAAACTGAAGGACCCACGTATCGGTTTCGTTACTGTAACGGATGTTCGAGTAACGGGCGATTTGCAACAAGCAAAAGTGTATATTTCTGTTCTTGGAGATGAAGAACAAAAGAAAAATACGCTCAAAGGATTAGCAAAAGCGACCGGATTCATCCGTTCAGAAATTGGTCAGCGTATTCGTTTACGCAAGACGCCGGAAATTTACTTTGAAATTGATGAAACAATCGATTACGGACAACGAATTGAAAGTTTAATTAAACAAATTTCCGAAGAAAAAGAACATAAAGAAGAATAATGGATAGACATGGGTCTATCCATTTCCGCTATTTTAGAGGTGAAGTGATGGACGGAGTGTTATTGTTACATAAACCTGCTGGCATGACGTCACACGATTGTGTCATGCGTATTCGTAAGCTATTTCAAACGAAAAAAGTTGGTCATACAGGAACGCTCGATCCCGATGTATGTGGTGTATTGCCGATTTGCATTGGCAAAGCGACGAAAATTGTTGAACTGTTAACGGCAGAAAAAAAAACGTATGAAGGGGAAGTGACGCTGGGGATAGCAACAACAACAGAAGATGCATCGGGTGATGTTGTTTCAATAAAATCGGTGGAGCGGCCAATCGCCCGTCATGAAATTGAACGTGTATTGGATAAACTGACGGGAGAAATCGAGCAAATCCCACCGATGTATTCTGCAGTAAAAGTAAATGGGAAAAAATTATATGAGTACGCACGGGCAGGGATTGACGTCGAACGGCCGAAAAGAAACGTCTATATTTACGAGTTACAACTTCTCGATAACAGACAAGTATTTGTAGGTGAACGTATATCGTTTCGTTTTCGAGTGACGTGTAGTAAAGGGACATATGTGCGTACGCTTGCCGTTCAAATAGGCGAACAACTTGGATATCCAGCACACATGTCCCATCTCGTTCGCACAGCGTCAGGATCGTTTACGCTCGATCAATGTGTGACGTTTGCTGACATTGAACAACATATAGAAAATGGTACAGCGCATACGTTGCTTTTGCCGATTGAACGAGCGTTAGCCCATTTGCCGACATACGTACTGAGCGATGAGGAAGAGAAAAAAGTAAAAAACGGGTCGGTTTTACCTGCTCTCCCCTCTATGCCTGCACGTCTATTGATGATAAACAGACAAGGTGAAGCGTTAGCGATTTACATGCCTCATCCAACAAAGCAAAGTTATATGAAACCTTTAAAAATATTGTAGGTGAAAACGATGAAAACGATTTGGCTGTCCCATCCGTTAAATCAAAAAAACGATGATCCGCTCGTCATGGCACTCGGGTATTTTGACGGTGTTCATCTTGGACATCAAAAAGTTATTCAGACGGCGAAGCGAATTGCCGATGATCATCAATACAAAAGCGCGGTCATGACGTTTCATCCGCATCCGTCTGTCGTGCTTGGACGCTCACAACAACATGTCCGTTTTATTACACCTTTAAAAGAAAAAGAAAAACAAATTGCAAAACTTGGGGTAGATTATTTATACATCGTTCAATTTACGCCTGAATTTGCCCATTTATTACCGCAACAATTTGTTGACGAATATATTATTGGGCTTGGTGTCAAACATGTGGTAGCTGGCTTTGACTTTACGTACGGTCGTTTGGGGAAAGGAACGATGGAAACATTGCCGTTTCATTCCCGTGAACAATTTACGCAAACGGTCATTCCAAAACAAATGTTTGGTGAAGAGAAAATTAGTTCGACATATATTCGTCAATGTTTAGCTAAAGGGGATGTGGAGCAACTGCCACATTTGCTTGGGCGATTATATGAAGTGACAGGCACAGTAGTTCATGGGGATAAACGTGGGAGAACGATCGGATTTCCAACGGCAAATGTTGCGCTTGATGATGATTACATCATTCCGCGTATCGGGGTGTATGCGGTAACGGTCACGATCGACGATCAAATGTGGACGGGAGTATGTAATGTTGGATATAAGCCGACATTTCATACGGAACAGCCGAAAGAGCCAACGATTGAAGTGCATTTATTCGATTTTTCAGCAGATATTTACGGTGTGAGCGTATCAATCCAATGGCATAAACGATTGCGTGACGAACGGGCGTTTTCTTCTGTACACGAACTGATCGAACAAATTCATCGCGATGTTGAAGCGGCACGCGAATATTTTCAAAATCCCCTTGCATTTTATCGGAAAAACATGTATTCTATTTAGTGTATGTTAACCATTGCTGGGCAATACGAGTCACCGCCGTTTGCTCGGTAATTGGGGCTGAAAAAAGAGGAGGTGAACAAGGATGGCATTAACACAAGAGCGTAAAAACGAGATCATCAACCAGTTCAAAATTCACGAAACTGACACAGGTTCTCCTGAAGTACAAGTTGCTATCCTTACAGAGCAAATTAACAACTTGAACGATCATTTACGCGTTCATCGTAAAGACCATCATTCTCGTCGTGGTCTTTTGAAAATGGTTGGTCGTCGTCGTAACTTACTTACGTACTTACGAAACAAAGACATCAACCGTTATCGTGAATTGATTAACAAACTCGGATTACGCCGATAAGTAAAAAGCGGGAGCATTCCCGCTTTTTATTAGTATTTGCACCGATATTTGATTATACTAAAACAAATACGATTTTTCATTTGTACATAGAGAGGGGTACTCGGTTTATATGGAACAAGAAAAACATGTGTTTTCGATCGACTGGGCGGGTCGGCCGTTAACCGTTGAAATTGGCGAATTAGCCAAACAAGCAAACGGCGCTGTATTAGTTCGCTACGGTGATACGGTCGTATTGAGCACAGCGACAGCATCAAAAGAACCAAAAAACGTGGATTTTTTTCCGTTAACGGTTAACTATGAAGAACGTTTATACGCTGTCGGTAAAATTCCGGGGGGATTTATTAAACGAGAAGGGCGTCCGAGCGAAAAAGCCATCTTAGCGAGCCGTCTCATCGACCGCCCGATTCGCCCGCTATTTGCAGAAGGATTTCGTAACGAAGTGCAAGTTGTCAGCATGGTGATGAGCGTTGATCAAGACTGCTCACCAGAAATGGCAGCCATGTTTGGTTCTTCGTTAGCGTTGACGATTTCTGATATTCCTTTTGAAGGACCGATTGCAGGAGTGACAGTTGGTCGCGTCAACGGGGAGTTTGTCATTAACCCATCTGTTGCACAAATGGAACAGAGCGATATGCATCTTGTTGTTGCAGGGACAAAAGATGCGATCAACATGGTTGAAGCCGGAGCAAACGAAGTACCAGAGGAAGTCATGCTTGAAGCAATCATGTTTGGACATGAAGAGATTAAGCGTCTCATCGCCTTCCAAGAAGACATCGCGGCAAAAGTGGGCAAAGAAAAAATGGAAGTGATCCTTTATGAACTCGACCCTCAGCTCGAAGCACATATTCGCGCTCGTGTTGAAGGCGAAGTGAAACGTGCAGTTCAAGTGCCTGAAAAATTGGCCCGTGAAGCAGCGATTGAACAATTAAAAGCGGAAGTTGTCGCTTCATATGAAGAGCAAGAAGCAGACGAAGAAACGATCAAGCAAGTAAAAGAAATTTTATATAAACTTGTGAAAGAAGAAGTGCGTCGCTTAATTACAGAAGAAAAAGTACGCCCAGACGGACGAAAAGTCGATGAAATTCGCCCGCTTTCGTCAGCTGTTGGACTTTTACCACGCACGCATGGATCCGGCTTATTTACACGCGGCCAAACGCAAGCGCTTAGCGTATGTACGCTCGGAGCACTTGGCGATGTACAAATTTTAGATGGGCTCGGCATTGAAGAAACGAAAAGGTTTATGCATCATTACAACTTCCCGCCATTTTCCGTTGGAGAAACGGGAGCAATGCGTGGACCAGGTCGTCGGGAAATTGGGCATGGAGCGCTTGGTGAGCGCGCGCTTGAACCGGTCATTCCGTCTGAAAAAGAGTTTCCATATACAATTCGCCTTGTATCTGAAGTGTTAGAGTCAAACGGTTCAACGTCTCAAGCGAGCATTTGTGCGAGCACGCTTGCGATGATGGATGCGGGAGTGCCAATTAAAGCACCGGTTGCTGGTATTGCGATGGGACTTGTGAAAAGTGGCGAACATTATACGATTTTAACGGACATTCAAGGCATGGAAGACCACCTTGGTGACATGGACTTTAAAGTGGCTGGTACAGAAAAAGGAGTTACCGCCTTGCAAATGGATATTAAAATTAAAGGATTGTCGCGTGAAATTTTAGAAGAAGCGTTGCAACAAGCGCGTAAAGGTCGCCTCGAAATTTTAAAACATATGATGCAAACGATTAGCGAACCACGTAAAGAGTTGTCACCATATGCACCAAAAATTTTAACGATGCAAATTAATCCGGATAAAATCCGTGACGTTATCGGTCCAAGCGGAAAACAAATTAACAAAATTATTGAAGAAACTGGCGTGAAAATTGATATTGAACAAGATGGAACTATTTTCATCTCATCAGTAAATGAAGACATGAACAAAAAAGCGAAAAAGATCATAGAAGATATCGTTCGTGAAGTGGAAGTTGGACAAGTATATTTAGGAAAAGTCAAGCGGATTGAAAAATTCGGAGCGTTTGTCGAATTGTTTAGCGGAAAAGACGGTCTCGTGCACATTTCAGAATTAGCGGAGGAACGCGTCGGAAAAGTAGAAGATGTCGTTTCCATCGGTGATGAAATTTTAGTAAAGGTAACAGAAATTGATAAACAAGGTCGTGTAAACTTATCACGCAAGGCCGTGTTACGCGATCAAAAAGAAGCCGAGCAATAAAACCGGAGCCTTGGGTTCGCATCCCCTTGGCTTCTTTGCTGTGTGTAAAATTTTTGTGCGCTCGTTCTACCTTGTCCCTCTTACTCATACCCTCTTTATTAGAAAAGGAGGGGACGAAGCGTGCGGCGAGCGTTTTTTTTAACGATCATCATATGTGTGTCGGCCATAATTGTACAAAATCCGTGGACGACAACGTACATCCATGATTTACGGCATATGACGGTGGCAAAACAAGGTGATCCGTTATATATTCAAGTTATCGAACGGGCAAAACAATATAACATTCCTGCGCAAAATGCGAAAGTCGATCGTGTATGGAAAGCAATCCCTGGCTACAACGGATTAGAAGTGGATATTGAGGCATCATATAAGCAGATGAAACAAAATGGAACATTTTCTGAACAACAGCTCGTATATAAACAAGTATCGCCGTCTATTCATTTGTCTGATTTACCCCCATCACCTATTTATCGGGGGCATCCAGATAAACCGATGGTCTCTTTTCTAATTAACGTCGCTTGGGGAAGCGAACATATCCCAAGCATGTTACATATTTTTGAAAAATACAACGTACGTGCAACGTTTTTTTTAGAAGGACGTTGGGTAAAAGAAAATCCGCAACTGGCAAAAATGATTGCTGATGCCGGTCATGAAATTGGCAATCATTCGTACAACCATCCAGATATGAAAATGATGAGTAAACGAGCGATTCGGGAACAAATCGTCAAAACGAACGATGCGATTGAAGCAGTAACAGGTATTAAACCTCGGCTATTCGCTCCACCAAGCGGTAGCTATCGAGATGATGTCGTATATATCGCTCATGAGCTTGGGATGTACACGATTTTATGGACGGTCGATACAATTGATTGGCAAAAACCATCGCCTTCTGTTATAGTGGAACGAGTAACATCAAAAGTGCATAACGGGGCGATGATTTTGATGCATCCGACTGTATCAACGGCAAAGGCGTTAGAGCCGTTAATTCAATCATTACAAAAACAAGAATACGCAATTGACAATGTGTCCACATTATTAAGTGAGGAAAGAATTGTAAAAAATAGGAGGAAGGGAATTGATTAAAACATATACGTGTCAAAATGGGGTAAGAGTTGTACTCGAGCATATCCCAACAGTTCGGTCTGTGGCGATCGGGATTTGGATCGGTACAGGATCACGCAATGAAAACGAACAAAACAATGGCATTTCGCATTTTCTTGAACATATGTTTTTCAAAGGAACGAAAACGCGTTCAGCACGTGATATCGCGGAATCGTTTGATCGCATCGGCGGTCAAGTAAATGCGTTTACGTCAAAAGAATATACGTGCTACTATGCTAAAGTATTAGATACACATGCGTCATTTGCTTTAGATATACTAGCCGATATGTTTTTCCACTCTACGTTTGTAGATGAAGAGTTACAAAAAGAAAAAAATGTCGTATTCGAAGAAATTAAAATGTATGAAGATACACCAGATGATCTCGTCCATGACCTATTAAGCAAGGCAAGTTATGGAAATCATCCGCTCGGTTATCCGATTTTAGGAACGGAGCAAACGTTAGCGACGTTTACAGGGGATACGTTACGGCAATATATGCATGAATCGTATACGCCCGATCGCGTTGTGATCTCCATTGCAGGGAATGTCGATGAGTCGTTTATTCAACAAGTCGAAGCTTATTTCGGCTCGTTTACGAGACAAAAAGGTAACGATGCGCATATCGCACCAACGTTTTATCCGCATAAAATCGCGCGCAAAAAAGAGACGGAGCAAGCGCACGTATGTATTGGATTTAATGGGTTGCCAATTGGGCATGAAGATATTTATAGTTTAATTATTTTAAACAACATTTTAGGTGGAAGTATGAGTAGTCGTCTTTTCCAAGAAGTGCGTGAGCAACGTGGATTAGCTTATTCTGTTTTCTCTTACCATTCCGCCTATCGCGACGGAGGAATGATCACGATTTATGGAGGGACAGGAAGCCACCAGCTTGATCTTTTATTCGATACGATTCAACAAACGATTGAACAACTAAAACAAGATGGCATTACCGAAAAAGAGCTAGAAAATAGCAAAGAGCAAATGAAAGGGAACTTAATGTTAAGTTTAGAAAGTACAAATAGTCGTATGAGCCGAAATGGAAAAAATGAGCTGTTGCTCGGTCGTCATCGCTCGCTTGATGAAATCATTGAAAGCATTGATCGCGTGACAAAAGAAAGCGTTGATCGCATGGCGCAAACGATTTTTACAGACGACTTTTCCGTTGCCCTCATCAGTCCGGAAGGAACATTACCAAAGAGCCTGCAACAATAAACTTGCAGGCATTTTTTTATGCTCTTTTTTCTACAATGATAAAGAAAGGGGGACGTCGTATGCGATTAAGTGAATTAAGCGGGAAAGAAATTGTCGATATGAAGCGAGCAGAGCGCCTCGGTATTCTAGGACAAACAGATTTAGAAATCAATGAGCGAACGGGGCAAATTCAAGCGCTTTTAATTCCGACAACAAAATGGTTCGGTTTTCGGAAAGATGGGACAGATATACGCGTGCCGTGGAGTCGTGTAAAAAAGATCGGCTCTGATATGATTTTAATTGATGTCGATGACTAGACACCTGAAGGGGTGTCTTTTTTCATTTTCCGCTCACCGTTTTATGACCGATATCATAAGATGTGAAAGTAACGATGGGCAAAAAACTAGATGTATAAGAGGGTGAATGAACTCATGCTGACAGGAATGCACGTTGCGATCATCGGTGGGGACGCTCGGCAGCTTGAAGTCATTCGGAAATTGATGGAACTTGACGCGAGATTGTCACTTGTTGGCTTCGATCAATTAGACCATGGCTTTGCTGGGGTAACGAAAATGAAAATTCACGAAGTCGATTTCCACGAAGTGGATGCTATCATTTTACCTGTTCACGGAACGAGTATGGATGGTGAAATTCAAACGGTATTTTCAAACGAAAAAATGACGTTTACAGAAGAATTACTCCGCCAGACCCCGATGCATTGTACCGTTTACTCAGGGATTACCAACGACTATTTAGATCGTGTCGTTAAGTCGGTCGGACGAAAACATGTTCAACTATTCGAACGGGATGATGTCGCTATTTATAACTCGATTCCTACGGCAGAAGGAACGATCATGATGGTCATTCAACATACAGATGTGACAATTCATGGATCACGCGTTGCTGTTTTAGGGTTAGGGCGTGTAGGTATGACCGTTGCCCGAACGTTTGCGGCTTTAGGAGCGAAAGTAAAAGTGGGAGCCCGTCGCTCCGAACATTTAGCGCGCATTGCAGAGATGGCGCTCGAACCGTTTCATTTAAACGATTTAGAACAACACGTGAAAGATATTGACGTTTGTATTAATACGATCCCACATCCCGTTGTAACCGCAAGCGTCATTGCGAAAATGCCTGCTCATACGCTCATCATCGATTTAGCGTCAAAACCGGGCGGAACGGATTTTCGATATGCGGAAAAACGCGGCATTCAAGCATTATTAGCTCCAGGGCTTCCTGGTATTGTCGCTCCGAAAACAGCGGGGCAAATTGTCGCGAACGTATTGGCACAACTTCTTTCAGCAGATTTGAAAAAAAGAAAGGAGAATAAAAAATGAACGTACAAGGAAAGCGCATTGGCTTCGGCTTAACCGGATCACATTGCACATATGATGCGGTGATGCCAGAAATTGAAAAATTAATTGCTAAAGGGGCAGACGTCATTCCGATCGTTTCCTATACCGTACAATCGACAAATACCCGATTTGGCAAAGGAGAAGAATGGGTGAAAAAACTTGAAGAGATGACAGGTCATCAAGTCATTGATACAATTGTAAAGGCGGAGCCGTTAGGACCGAAATTACCGCTTGATTGTATGGTCATTGCACCGTTAACCGGAAATTCGATGAGCAAATTAGCGAACGCAATGACAGATTCTCCTGTACTAATGGCTGCGAAAGCGACGATGCGTAACCATCGTCCGGTTGTGATCGGCATTTCGACAAACGACGCGCTCGGTTTAAATGGAGTGAATTTAATGCGATTAATGGCGGCAAAAAATATTTACTTCATTCCATTTGGGCAAGATGATCCATTTAAAAAGCCAAATTCGATGGTGGCTCATATGCCTTTATTGCTCGATACAGTAGAAGCCGCGCTAGAAGGTCGACAAATTCAGCCGGTCATCGTTGAACATCGTCGCTCATAAATAAACAGTTGCAAGAAAATTTATAAAAAACGTCTCTCCTTTATGAATGAATGTGCTAAAATAAATGATATTAAAATTGTCTATGAGTTGGAAGGAGAAGAAGAGATGGAGCAAAAAGGATTACATGTCGCCGTCGTTGGCGCGACTGGAGCTGTCGGACAGCAAATGATTCAAACGTTAGAAAAAAGAAATTTCCCAATTGCTAAATTGTCTTTACTTTCATCGGAGCGTTCAGCTGGAAAAAAAGTCATGTTTAAAGGTGAAGAAATTGAAGTGCAAGCAGCAAAGCCAGAAAGCTTTGAAGGAGTGCATATCGCATTATTTAGTGCAGGAGGAGCGGTATCGAAGCAACTTGCTCCTGAAGCGGTGAAACGTGGAGCAATTGTTGTTGATAATACGAGCGCATTTCGTATGGATGAAAACGTCCCACTTGTCGTTCCTGAAGTGAATGAAGCAGATTTACATTGGCATAATGGAATTATTGCTAACCCAAACTGCTCAACGATTCAAATGGTTGTTGCGCTCGAACCGATTCGCCAAGCATTTGGACTAAAGCGTGTGATCGTCTCGACATATCAAGCAGTGTCAGGAGCAGGAGCACAAGCGGTAGAAGAGTTAAAAACGCAAACCGCGCATATGTTAAATGGAGAAGAAGTGACACCGGAAATTTTACCGGTAAAATCGGATCGCAAACATTATCCGATTGCATTTAACGCCATTCCACAAATTGATAAATTTCAAGATAACGGGTTTACATTTGAAGAAATGAAAATGATTAATGAAACGAAAAAAATTATGCATATGCCGGAATTGGAAGTAGCAGCAACGTGTGTACGCATTCCGGTGATGGTAGGACATTCGGAATCCGTTTACATTGAAGTAGAAAAAGAAGGAGTATCGGCCGAGCAAATCCAGTCGCTCCTAAAAGAAGCACCGGGCGTTGTCTTGCAAGACGATCCAAGCGAACAACTTTATCCAATGCCGTTGTATGCAACAGGACAAAATGACGTATTCGTTGGTCGCATTCGCAAAGATTTACATCGCGATACAGGGTTCCATTTATGGATCGTTTCTGATAACTTGTTAAAAGGAGCAGCATGGAACTCTGTTCAAATTGCCGAAAGTCTTTTAAAATTAGGGCTTGTGAAAGCGTAAAATCAGCATCGAGGTGTTGACGTTGAAAATTATCGTTCAAAAGTTTGGCGGTACGTCTGTTCGTGATGAACACGGCCGAAATTTAGCGCGTAAACATATTGAAAAAGCGTTGGAAGACGGATATAAAGTTGTTGTCGTCGTTTCGGCGATGGGGCGAAAAGGAGATCCGTATGCAACGGATACGCTTCTTAGCCTCATTGACGGAGCCAATGCATATGTGACAAACCGTGAAAAAGATTTATTGATGGCGTGTGGGGAAATTATTTCAAGCGTCGTTTTCACAAACATGTTAAACAAACATGGTGTCAAAGCCACAGCCTTTACCGGAGCGCAAGCAGGCTTTCGTACGAACAATGATCATACGAATGCGAAAATTATCGATATGCGTTGTGAGCGGTTGTTGCGTGCGCTAAGAGAGCATGATGTTGTCGTTGTCGCAGGTTTTCAAGGTGCTGCCGAAAACGGAGATGTAACAACGATTGGACGCGGTGGGAGCGACACGTCAGCAGCCGCACTCGGCGCTGCACTAGGTGCGGAATGGATTGACATTTTTACCGACGTTGAAGGTGTGATGACAGCAGACCCACGTATCGTAGAAAATGCACGACCACTTGATGTCGTGACATATACGGAAATTTGCAATATGGCATATCAAGGGGCGAAAGTCATTCATCCACGTGCGGTTGAAATTGCGATGCAAGCGAAAGTGCCTCTGCGCATTCGTTCGACGTATTCTGATGCCCCAGGGACGCTTGTCACATCGATTGGAAAAAAAGGAAGCGATGTGAAAGAGCGATTAGTGACAGGAATTGCGCACGTTTCAAACATTACGCAAATTAAAGTGCCAGCGAAAGAGGGACATTACGATTTACAAGCGGAAGTATTTAAAGCAATGGCAAACGAAGGAATCAGTGTCGACTTCATTAACATTTCACCGAACGGGGTCGTATATACCGTATCGAGCGATGTGGCAGATCGCGCCATTGCGACGTTGCAAAAGCTTGGCTATGAGCCAACTGTCACACGCGGTTGCGCGAAAGTATCGACTGTTGGAGCAGGCATTGCCGGTGTCCCGGGGGTAACAGCGAAAATTGTTACCGCGTTATCCGAACGTGGCATTCAAATTTTACAATCAGCTGATAGCCATACGACTATTTGGGTACTAGTGAAGGAAGAGCATTTAAAAGAAGCGGTGAATGCATTACACGATGCATTTCAGCTTGCCGAACAGAAACAATACTTTAGTTAGGAGTGAAAAATTGTGGTTCAATTTGGTCAAATTGCCACAGCGATGGTCACCCCATTTGACAATAAAGGGAATATCGATTTTGCGAAAACAACGCAATTAATTAACTATTTAATTGAAAACGGTACGGATTCACTTGTTGTCGCTGGAACGACAGGAGAATCGCCAACGTTAACGACTGAGGAAAAGTTGGCGCTTTTTCGCCATGTTGTCGAAGTTGTTAACGGGCGCGTACCTGTCATTGCAGGAACAGGAAGCAACAATACGCGTGCATCGATTGAACTAACGAAAAAGGCAGAAGAAATCGGTGTCGATGCCGTTATGATCGTCGCACCTTATTACAATAAGCCAAATCAAGAAGGCATTTATCAGCATTACAAAGCGATTGCAGAGAGCACGTCTTTGCCCGTCATGGTGTATAACATTCCGGGTCGGGCGGTCGTCAATATTTCTGTTGAAACGATCGTTCGTCTTTCCGAAATTCCAAACATCGTAGCCGTCAAAGATGCCAGCGGCAATTTAGATGCGATGACGGAAATTATTGCAAAAACGCGCGATGATTTCATGTTGTATAGCGGAGATGATGGCTTGACGCTTCCTGTGTTAGCGATTGGCGGAAAGGGTGTTGTTTCCGTGGCCTCGCATATTATCGGCAATGAAATGAAAGAAATGATGGAAGCTTTCATGCGTGGAGACAATAAAAAAGCGGCAGCGATGCATCAACAGCTATTACCGATCATGAAAGCATTATTTGCTGCGCCAAGCCCTGTGCCAGTAAAAACGGCGTTACAGTTGAAGGGATTAGATGTTGGTTCTGTTCGACTTCCACTTGTGCCACTTACTGAATCAGAACGTTTGCAATTGATGCATGTGTTACAAGGTTAAAAGAAAGGGAATTCATCCCTTTCTTTTTTATTGTTGAATCAGTTATAATGGATGTAAGTGACTTTGAGCGGGTGAGTTTGGTTGACTGTAGGAGGATTTTACGATGAAACAAGCAGAGAAAATTCGTGTGTTTGCCCTCGGCGGTGTTGGAGAGGTAGGAAAAAATATGTATGTCGTCGAGGTCGACGAAGACATTTTCGTCCTTGATGCAGGTCTTATGTTTCCGGAGGACGAAATGTTCGGTATTGATATGGTCATTCCTGATATTTCGTACTTAGTTGAACAACAAGAACGTATTCGTGGCATTTTCTTAACGCACGGTCATGACGATCATATTGGCGCTATTGCGTACGTGTTGCGAAAAATTACTGTACCTGTGTACGGGGCAAAATTGACGCTTGCGCTCATGGAAGAAAAATTAAAAGAGCAAGGGATTACATCGAAAGCGAAGCGCATCGAAATACATGCTGACAGCGAGATCGTATTTGACAAAGCTATCATATCATTTTTCCAAACGAATCATAGCATTCCAGATTGTCTAGGGGTAAGTATTCAAACATCGCAAGGTGCCATCGTATATACGAGCGATTTTAAATTTGATCAAACGCCTGTTGGCATATGCCGTACCGATTTCGGTAAAATGGCACAAATTGGGGCGAAAGGTGTACTTTGTTTATTATCAGATAGCACAAACGCAGAAAAGCCGGGATATACAGGTTCTGAAGCGGTTGTTGGTCAAGAGATTTCCGACGTCATTTACAATGCGCAAGGTCGTGTGATCGTTGCTTGTTTTGCATCAAATATTACGCGCATTCAACAAGTGTTGCACGCTGCTCGTGATCATCGGCGAAAAGTGGTGATTATGAGCCGTCATATGCATAAGGTGATCGATATCGCGGTGCGTCTCGGATATTTGAAATTGGATGAAAATATGATCATTTCGATGAGCGAAGTGGATCGCTACAATGATCGCGATTTAGTCATTTTAACGACAGGCAATCAAGGAGAACCGATGGCAGCACTAGCGCGCATGGCGAAACAAGCGCATAAATATATCAACATTAAAGAAGGGGACACGGTCATCGTTGCTTCTTCTCCGATGCCAGGTCATGAACTATTTATTGCTCGAACGATTGATGCGTTATATCGTGCAGGAGCAAATGTCGTATACGGACAACGCCAAGTTCATGTGTCTGGACACGGATATCAGGAAGAATTAAAGTTAATGTTAAATTTTATGAAACCAAAATATTTTATCCCGGTGCACGGAGAATTTCGTATGCAAAAAGCGCATGGAAAAATCGCCCAAGCTGTCGGCATTCGCCAAGATGCGATCTTTTTGATTGAAAAAGGAGAAGTAATCGAATTTCGTAACGGTCACGCCCGTTTTGGCGGAAAAGTGCCAAGCGGTCAAATTTTAATTGACGGATTAGGCGTTGGTGATGTAGGCAATATTGTATTGCGCGATCGTCGCCTACTTTCACAAGATGGAATTATGATCGTTGTTGTGACGTTAAGTAAACAAGATAAGCGTATCGTTGCTGGTCCGGAAATGATTTCACGCGGTTTCGTATATGTGCGCGAATCCGAAACGCTGTTTGGGGAGTCAGTAAAAATTGTAAAAGAGATTGTAGAAAAGAGTATGGAAGATTACGTCATTGAATGGTCTTCATTAAAAACAAACATTCGTGATGCCCTTAGCCAATATTTATTTGAAAAAACAAAACGAAAACCGATGATTTTACCAATTATTATGGAAGTATAAAACAACATGCTCAAAGTCAAGAAAACACCTGCGTGTCGCAGGTGTTTTTTGTATGAACATGTCGATGTTCACGTATACTAACGACATCACGCAACAGAAAGGGGATTGTTATGGAAGAACGAGATATATCTCAAGAGGAAACGAAGCCGTCTCCAGCAGAAAATATTGTTCAGCTCGGTCAAACGAATGTTCCGCAACTTTCTTCTGATTCAACGATTCATTGTTTAACGATCGTTGGGCAAATTGAAGGGCACATTCAATTACCGCCGCAAAATAAAACGACAAAGTACGAACATATTATTCCGCAAATTGTGGCCATCGAGCAAAACCCTAATATTGAAGGACTGCTCGTCGTATTAAATACAGTAGGTGGTGATGTCGAAGCAGGGTTAGCTATTGCAGAAATGTTAGCCTCGATGTCCAAACCAACTGTTTCGATTGTGCTCGGTGGAGGTCATTCGATTGGTGTGCCAATTGCTGTGTCTTGCGACTACTCATTTATCGCAGAAACGGCAACGATGACAATTCACCCGATTCGCCTCACAGGTCTTGTCATTGGCGTGCCACAAACGTTTGAGTATTTAGATAAAATGCAAGAGCGCGTCGTGAACTTTGTTGTGAAACATTCAAACATTAGTGAAGAAAAATTTAAAGAACTCATGTTTTCTAAAGGCAATTTAACGCGTGATATCGGAACGAATGTGGTAGGAACAGATGCCGTGAAATACGGTTTAATTGATGAAGTCGGAGGACTGTCACAAGCGATGTATAAATTACGAGAACTCATTGACCGATCTAATCAAAAAGGGGCAATGTTACAATGATTTTACATACCATCGTTCCAGAGTTTTTAGTTTTTCAAACGAACGAAACGGAGTATAGAAAACACCGCACCGTTCAATATAACGGAGTGACGTTGCTTGTGCAACAGACAGAAACGAATGAGTATGAAATTGTGCGTGTACTAAGTAGCGATCCAAAACATTATTTGACGTATGAACCGGGCACAAAACTTCATGCGACATCACTACAATTTATGGTATAATAAGAACAAGCAGCCACGCTTCTCTGTTGGCTGCTTTTTCATCTTACATGTTGGAGTGGACGAAATGGGAAAGAAAAATAAACGTCGCACAAACAAACAAGATCAATGGAAAAAAACGTTACGCTTCGAGTTAATCGGTTTAACGATGTTAGCATGTACGGTCATTGCGATGGCAAATGTCGGAGCCGTCGGGCGTTCGCTCGTTTTTGCTACCCGCTTTTTTATGGGTGAGTGGTATATCGTTGCGTTATTAGGGGCGCTTGTGACGTCGCTATATGTCATTTGGAAGCGTGCATGGCCTTCATTTTTTCACCGTATTCTTGTCGGTTTGTATTTGATTATCCTTTCACTATTGTTGTTTAGTCATGAGACGCTGTTTCACATTTTATCGCGCAATGGGAAATTAGTAAATCCAAGCATTATTCGAACAACGTGGGAACTATTTTGGGCAGATGTGCGTGGAGAAAGTAGCTCTTTTTCTGATTTAGGCGGTGGGATGCTCGGTGCTTTATTGTATACGATAAGCTACTATTTATTCGATCAATTAGGAACAAAATGGATTGCTTCATTGTTGCTGGTCATTGGTGTGTTGCTTCTCACAGGTAAAACGTTGCGTGATACAGCTGGCAAAGGAATAGAGTGGTTCCTTTCGTTTATGCGGACGCAAACAAAAGCTGTCATTGCGGATGTCCGTTCGTTTTTGAATCGTCCGAAAAAAGAAAAACAACAGCAACCGCATATTGAAGTGGTGACGGCGCTCGAAGAACAAGAAGACAAAGAAGAAAAAGAAGAAGAAACTATGATCGAAGGACCTGTTATTTCTAATTTTCACGAAGTAGTTGAAAAAGAACATCCGATCGCATTTATGCAAACACATGAAACAGATTATGCGTTGCCGCCTGTTGACTTGCTTTCTCCACCAAAGGCTGTTGATCAATCGAGAGAAAAAGAAAGTATTTATGAAAATGCTCGCAAACTTGAAAAAACGTTCCAAAGTTTTGGTGTAAAGGCAAAAGTAACAAAAGTGCATATTGGACCAGCTGTCACAAGATATGAAGTGTATCCAGATGTTGGTGTGAAAGTAAGTAAAATTGTTAGTTTAAGTGACGATTTAGCGCTCGCCCTAGCGGCAAAAGATATTCGCATTGAAGCACCGATTCCAGGAAAATCAGCGATCGGAATTGAAGTGCCAAATGAGGAAATTGCGATGGTTTCTTTACGTGAAGTGTTAGAGGCGAAAGAAGCAGATAAGAAAGAGGCAAAGCTGTTAATTGGACTTGGCCGTGACATCTCCGGACAAGCGGTGCTTGCTGAACTGAATAAAATGCCACATTTACTTGTTGCGGGCGCGACAGGAAGCGGGAAAAGTGTATGTATTAATGCCATCATTGTTAGTTTACTCATGCGCACGAAACCTCATGAAGTAAAAATGATGATGATTGATCCGAAAATGGTGGAGTTAAGTGTATATAATGGTATTCCGCATCTGCTTTCTCCGGTCGTAACCGATCCGAAAAAAGCGTCTCAAGCATTAAAAAAAGTAGTGAGCGAAATGGAGCGGCGATATGAATTATTTTCGCATACAGGCACGCGCAATATTGAAGGGTATAACGAATATATGGAGCGGCATAATGAAACAGCGGAAACGAAGCAACCTCTGTTGCCGTATATTGTTGTCATTGTTGATGAGCTCGCGGATTTAATGATGGTTGCCTCAAGCGATGTAGAAGATTCCATTACCCGTCTTGCCCAAATGGCACGTGCGGCAGGCATTCATTTAATTATCGCAACACAGCGGCCATCCGTCGATGTGATTACAGGTGTTATTAAGGCAAACATTCCATCTCGCATCGCGTTTAGCGTATCGTCACAAACCGATTCGCGTACGATTTTAGATATGGGAGGAGCTGAAAAATTACTTGGGCGTGGTGACATGCTCTTTTTACCTGTCGGTGCTTCCAAACCTATTCGCGTACAAGGTGCTTTTGTGTCCGATCAAGAAGTAGAAAACATCGTGCAATATGTCATTTCACAACAAAAAGCACAATATGAAGAAACGATGATGGCGCAAGATGATGAACCGCAAGAAGCGTTCGATGATGAGTTGTTTGATGAAGCGGTCCAGCTCGTCATTGACATGCAAAGTGCATCTGTCTCGATGTTGCAACGACGATTCCGCATCGGTTATAACCGGGCTGCACGTTTAATTGATGCGATGGAAGCGCGAGGCATCGTCGGACCTTATGAAGGAAGTAAACCGCGCGCTGTGCTCGTATCGTCAAATGATGAAGCAAAAACGTCGTAAAAGAGGCTGAAAAATAAGCCTCTTTTTTGTATAAACGGGACATAATAATGATATATTATTACAATCGCTTACATATTATTTCTTACGACTTTTTTCGACATTTTTTTTATTCACTATTTATTTATAGATGAAAAAATGTTATATTATTAATAAGAAATTTGTCTAACATCAGATGTCTGATATCTAAGGTGGGGGATGGTGAATGTCTGTTAAAACAGATCATCGACACTTATATTTACAAGTCATTGATCGGATTAAAAAGGATATTGAGCAAGGGGTATACAAAGAAAGAGAAAAGCTTCCTTCTGAATTTGAATTAGCAAAACAATTAGGAGTTAGCCGAGCGACGTTGCGTGAAGCATTACGAGTATTAGAAGAAGAAAACGTCATCATCCGCCGCCACGGTGTGGGAACATTTGTGAGTTCCCGGCCGATGTTTACGTCAGGTATTGAACAGCTAAGTAGCGTGACGGAGATGATTCGCCAAGCGGGACGCAAACCAGGAACGATCTTTTTATCTTCTTCGATTCAGAAACCGACTGAAGATGATATAAAGCGCTTTCAATGTCATAAAGAGGAAGATTTACTTGTTGTTGAGCGGGTGCGAACTGCGAATAACGAGCCAGTCGTTTACTGCATTGATAAAGTACCTTGTAAATATTTACCTAAAGGAATTGCTTATGAAAATGAGTCGTTATTAGAAATATTACATAATGAAGCGAATCGGTATATCGCGTATGCTGTTACCCACATCGAACCGCTCGGTTATCATGAAAAAGTGTCACCGATTTTGCAATGTGAGCCAGAAACAGCACTTTTAGTTTTAAAACAAATGCATTTTGATGAAAATGACGAACCTATTTTATACTCGATTGACTATTTCAAATCAGATAAGTTTAGCTTCCACGTTTTACGGAAACGTGTGTAACTTATAAAAGTGCTTATCCTATTAAGGAGGTGACATTGGAGGGAGAAGGATATTTTACATTTCACTTTTTACTCATCCATATTTCAAAACTGAGGGGGTAATGATTTATGAAGAAAAAACGTTTTGGATTGTCGATGTCTTTATTATTGACTGCTGGCATGCTTCTTGGCGGTTGCGGGCAAGCAAAAGAAGAGCCGAAAAAAGAAGAAGGAAAAGCGTCTGAGTTTAGCGTAGCGATGGTTACAGACGTAGGTGGAATTGACGACAAATCGTTCAACCAATCTGCATGGGAAGGTTTGCAAAAATTTGGTGAAGAAAACGGCTTGAAAAAAGGAAAAGGTGGCTATGACTATTTACAGTCACAAAGCGATGCGGATTATGCAACAAACTTAAATAAACTTGTGCGTAACGATTTTGATCTTATTTTCGGAATCGGTTTCTTAATGACAGATGCCGTTACAGAAATTGCAGACCAAAAACCAGATAACAAATTTGCGATCGTTGATAGCGTTGTTGAAAAACCAAACGTTGCAAGCATTACATTTAAAGAGCATGAAGGCTCATTCCTTGTCGGTGTTGTTGCAGGTTTAATGACAAAAACAAATAAAATCGGTTTCGTTGGTGGTATGGAAATTCCATTAATTGAAAAATTCGAAAGCGGTTTCCGTGCTGGCGTAAAGGCTGTAAATCCGAAAGCAACAGTTGAAGTGCAATACGCAGGTGCATTTGACAAAGCGGATAAAGGAAAAGCCATTGCTTCGAGTATGTACGCTTCTGGCATTGACGTGATTTATCATGCTGCTGGTGCGACAGGAAACGGTGTATTCTCTGAAGCGATTGACTTGAAAAAGCAAGATCCAAACAAAGAAATTTGGGTCATCGGTGTTGACCGCGACCAATATGAAGAAGGAAAAGTACCTGGAACAGATAAAAGTGTAACATTAACATCTATGGTGAAACGTGTTGACGTTGCTGTATATGACTTAGCGACAAAAACGAAAAACGGTAACTTCCCAGGCGGTCAAGCAGTTGAATACGGCTTAAAAGAAGATGGTGTAGGTATTGCGCCAACAACGAAAAACAATGTTCCTGAAGACGTGTTGAAAAAAGTTGATGAGTGGAAACAAAAAATTATTAACGGCGAAGTAAAAGTACCTACAACTCGCGACGAATATAAACAATTTGAAGCTTCTCTATAATTTCTTGTTCTCCGAAGGGAAAGCCCTTCGGAGAATCACTAAATGAAAAGTTGCAACATGTTGCAGCTTTTCATTTAGTGATGTAAACCATGCTCATATAAGGAGTGGATCACGTTTGGAATACGTAATTGAGATGCTGAACATCCGCAAAGTTTTTGGGAATTTTGTGGCAAACGATAACATTACGTTGCAATTGAAAAAAGGGGAAATTCATGCGTTATTAGGTGAAAACGGTGCTGGAAAATCAACGTTAATGAATGTGTTATTCGGTTTATATCAACCGGATGGTGGGGAAATTCGTGTCAAAGGAAAAAAAGTAAATATCGCCAACCCGAACGTTGCCAATGACTTAGGGATCGGGATGGTACACCAACATTTTATGCTTGTTGATACGTTTACGGTAACAGAAAACATTATTTTAGGGAGCGAGCCGACAAAAGGTGGACAAATTGACATTGAAAAGGCAGAAAAAGAAGTGCGCGAGCTTTCTGAACGATACGGTTTAGCGGTTGATCCGAAAGCGAAAATCGCAGACATTTCTGTCGGCATGCAACAACGTGTAGAAATTTTAAAAACGTTATATCGTGGAGCAGATATTTTAATTTTTGACGAACCGACAGCTGTGTTAACACCACAAGAAATTCAAGAGCTTATCCAAATTATGAAAGCGCTTGTACGTGAAGGGAAGTCCATTATTTTAATTACGCACAAATTAAAAGAAATTATGGAAGTGTGTGATCGGGTCACCGTTATTCGTCGCGGAAAAGGCATTGGTACATTAAATGTATCGGAAACAAATCCGAACGAACTTGCTTCATTAATGGTTGGACGTGAAGTACATTTCAAAACAGAAAAACAACCGCCGAATGTCGGAAAGCCTGTCCTTGAAATTGAAAATTTAGTCGTGAAAGATTCACGTGGGATTACTGCGGTTGATCATTTAAATTTAACGGTACATGCAGGGGAAATTGTCGGCATTGCAGGAGTAGACGGAAACGGACAAACGGAGCTTATTGAAGCGATCACAGGTTTAATCAAATCAGAGTCAGGCTCCATTCGTTTAAATGGTAAAGAAATTCGCAATTTAACACCGCGTCAAATTACAGAAACAGGTGTAGGACACATCCCTCAAGACCGTCATAAACATGGTCTTGTGCTCGACTTCCCAATCGGAGAAAATATGGTACTCCAAACATACTATAAGGAACCATATTCAAAACGCGGTATTTTGAACTTTAAAGCCATTTACGATAAAGCGCGTCAGCTTATTCAAGAGTTCGACGTTCGTACGCCTGATGAATATACAAAGGCGCGAGCTTTATCAGGAGGAAACCAACAAAAAGCGATTATCGGGCGCGAAGTAGATCGCGATCCAGATCTACTCATTGCAGCGCAACCGACACGCGGGCTCGATGTTGGAGCGATTGAGTTCATTCACAAACGTCTTATCGAACAACGCGATAAAGGAAAAGCGGTGTTGCTCGTTTCGTTTGAATTAGATGAAATTATGAACGTCAGCGATCGCATTGCTGTCATTTATGAAGGAAAAATTGTTGCCATTGTCGATCCGAAAGAAACGACAGAACAAGAGCTCGGCTTATTGATGGCAGGAAGCAAACGGAAGGAAGCAGGTGTATCATCATGAGTGAAAATCGTTTAACGAATATTCTCGTCCCTGTTTTTGCGGTTATTCTTGGAATTATCGCCGGTGCGATTGTCATGATCATCAGTGGGTATGATCCAATTGCTGGGTATTCTGCTTTATTGTATGGCGCTTTTGGTGATCGATATTACATTGGAGAAACGATTCGTCAAGTCACGCCGTATATTTTAGCAGGTTTAGCTGTTGCGTTCGCTTTTCGTACAGGATTATTTAATATCGGTGTAGAAGGACAGCTTATTGTTGGTTGGCTAGCTGCTGTTTGGGTTGGTGTGGCGTTTGAACTACCAAAAGTCATTCATTTGCCGCTCGCAATCATTGCAGCCGGAGCAGCTGGGGCACTTTGGGGATTCATTCCAGGCTTTTTAAAAGCACGTTTCCGTGTTCATGAAGTTATCGTCACAATTATGATGAACTATATTGCGCTATACGTATCGAATGCGGTCATTCGTTCTGTTTTATCCGATCAAGGATTTAAATCGGAAAAAATCCATCCGTCAGCATCGTTACGTTCAGAGTTTTTACAATCGTTAACAGATTACTCTACGCTTCATTACGGCATTATTATTTCATTAGTTGCGGCTGTCGTCATGTGGTTTTTGCTTGAGAAAACAACGACAGGGTATGAACTTCGTGCCGTCGGTTTTAACCAACATGCATCACATTATGCGGGTATGAACGTCAATCGCAATATTATATTAGCGATGGTTATTTCGGGGGCATTCGCAGGTATCGCTGGAGCGATGGAAGGATTAGGAACGTTTGAAAACGTCTCTGTCAAAGCTGGGTTTACCGGAGTCGGATTTGATGGAATCGCGGTCGCTCTTCTTGGCGGAAATCATGCATTTGGAATTATTTTAGCAGCCGTCCTCTTTGGGGCTTTAAAAGTCGGAGCGCTTGAAATGCCATCAGCAGCCGATGTGCCGACGGAGCTTGTTGATATTGTCATTGCGTTAATTATTTTCTTCGTGGCTTCAAGCTACTTAATTCGTCTTGTGCTTACGCGCTTCAAAAAGGAGGGAAAATAAATGTTGAACATCCTTGAAATTATTATTCCTTCCGCGATTTTTTTTGCGGCACCGCTCATTTTTACGGCGCTTGGTGGCGTATTTAGTGAACGCTCCGGTGTTGTAAATATCGGATTAGAAGGGTTAATGGTTATCGGCGCGTTTACCGGTGTAGTGTTTAACTTAACGTTTGCCGATCAATTTGGACAATTAACACCATGGCTTGCCATGCTTGTGGCGATGGTTGTTGCGTCTATTTTCTCGCTTATGCATGCGGTAGCAGCCATTTCACTTCGCGCTGATCAAGTCGTTAGTGGGGTAGCTATCAACTTTTTAGCGTTAGGATTATCGTTGTTTCTTGTAAAAATGTGGTACGGGAAAGGCCAAACAGACCAAGTGCAAGTTGGATTTGATAAAATCGATATTCCAATTTTAAGCAAAATTCCAGTCGTCGGTCCGATTTTATTCTCAAACGGATATTTGCCATCTTATTTAGCGATTGTACTCGCGTTTGTTGTATGGTACGTCATTTACAAAACGCCGTTTGGGCTTCGTCTTCGTGCGGTTGGAGAACATCCGATGGCGGCGGATACAATGGGAATTAACGTAGCAAAAATGCGTTACATCGCGGTGATGTTAAGTGGTGCACTCGCTGGAATTGGCGGTTCCATTTATGCAACAATCATTTCACGTGATTTTAGCCATGCGACAATTTCTGGTCAAGGATTTATGGCGCTCGCTGCGATGATTTTCGGAAAATGGCATCCGCTTGGTGCGATGGGAGCGGCCCTTTTCTTTGGATTTGCACAAAGTTTAAGTATCGTTGGGCAAGCGATTCCGTTTTTGAAAAACGTACCGACTGTTTATTTGCTCATTTTACCGTATGCCTTAACGATTTTAGCACTGACTGGCTTTATCGGACGAGCAGATGCGCCAAAAGCGCTCGGTACGCCTTATGTAAAAGGAAAACGTTAATGGCAAAAGACTTCGGGACAGCCCGAAGTCTTTTTTTCACGTCTTTGATCACGCATAATAAAAAGTAAGGAGGGGATTTCGTTGCATAAATTAGTCGATCAATTATTTTTTGAATTGCAGCGTCCGGTAACGATTGAATCACGTGATTTTGAATTGCTTGCATATAGCGGCCATCATGATCAAACGGATGAAGTACGCATGCGCACGATTTTAAGTAAACGGGCATCTGCCCACGTTTTTCAATATTTACATGAACATGGATGGATGAAAAAAATTGAACAGGCAGACGGAGTTGTTAGCATCCCTCCACTTCCCGATATTGATCTTGGTGCTCGCGCGGTCGTTTGTTTAAAACACGGAGGGAAAGTGTACGGTTATCTTTGGGTGCAAGCGTCGTTTCACGATTTGACAGAGGAGCAGCGAAAACGAATCGAAGACGTGGCAAAAGAAGCGGCACATATGTTACATGAACAAATGGGAAAACGTTATAAACGTCAAGAAGAAATCAATGACCTTTTTCTCCGTTTTATTCAATATCGTGACATAAGTGAACGTGATGTTCAAATGGAAGCCCAGCTACTTGGTGTAGCGCTCCCTTCGTCATTTGTTGTTTCCGCTTTATACGTTCAGAAGAATGAAAAGAAAGATGACATTCGTCAATACATGACGTTTATAACAAGAACAACACATGCCCCGACTTTTTTTATCGAACATCATCATCCATTTTTACTTATTGTGGGGGGGACGACCACACAGCGACCGATTGATGTGTTAAAAATGATGATGACAAAATTACAACAAGACTTTCGTTGTGAGATGGATCGTGACGTTATTGTTGGAATTGGCAATGAGTATAGCGGTTTGCAACGGTTGCGTGATAGCTACAAAGAAGCGATGGAAGTTATTCATTTAAAAAGACATATGGATGAGTATGTACCACATGCTTACGGTGATTTAGGGATTTATCGCATCATTCCATTCATATACGAACAATATAAGCAACGTCGCTATAAAAACGAAGCATTAACAAAGCTAAAAAAGCACGATGAACAACATGGGACGGACTTTTTGCACACGCTTCGTGCATACATTCAACATGACTGCAATATAAAGCAAACAGCCGAAAGTTTATACATTCATCCCAACACGTTGCATTATCGACTAAAACGCATGCAGGCAATTACGAATCTACCGCTTCATGATTTTGAGCAACGAATGATGTTGTACATTGATCTCCTTTTATACAAATATAAGGAAGATGTTGTGGATGAACAACAAAAATAAGTAGAAATGATTATATGTAAACGACAAACAATTTTCAGAAAGTATAAATTATAATGAATCGTAGAATATGTGACAAATTCGTGAAAGGATCGATGCATGTGACAGTACCATACAAACATGAACCATTTACAAACTTTACGCTTGAACATGAAGCAGAAGCGTTTCGTGAAGCGCTTGCTTATGTTGAAACACAACTTGGACAAGAATATCCGCTTATCATCGGGGGGAGACGGGTCGTCACCGAAGAAAAAGTGATGTCGACGAATCCAGCGAATAAACGACAAGTTGTTGGCGTTGTGTCGAAAGCGACGAAAGCGCTTGCTGATGAAGCGATGTCTGCTGCACTTTCTGCGTTTGAAACGTGGAAGCGCGTGTCACCACAGGCGCGTGCCGATGTGTTACTTCGTGCCGCAGCTATATTAAGAAGAAGAAAACATGAATTTTCAGCATGGCTAGTGAAGGAAGTCGGTAAGCCGTGGAAAGAAGCAGATGCCGATACCGCAGAAGCCATTGACTTTTTAGAGTATTATGCTCGGCAAATGATTTCTCTTTCAGAAGGTGTACCCGTATTGAGCCGACCGGGAGAAACAAACCGCTTTTTTTATGTACCGCTTGGCGTCGGTTTAATTATTTCGCCATTTAACTTCCCGCTTGCGATTATGGCTGGAACGACAGTGGCTGCCATTGTGACAGGAAACACAGTTATTTTACGACCATCTGATCGTGCGCCAATTGTCGCTGCAAAATTTGTTGAGCTTATGGAAGAAGCCGGTCTGCCAGAAGGGGTATTAAATTATTTGCCGGGTGGGGAAGCAGAAGTAGGAGAATATGTCGTTGAACATCCGCAAACGCGCTTTATTTCGTTTACAGGATCACGCACCGTTGGTTGCCGCATTTACGAGCGGGCAGCGATCGTTCAACCTGGTCAAAAATGGTTGAAGCGTGTCATTGCCGAAATGGGCGGAAAAGATGCGATTATCGTTGACAAGGATGCTGACCTTGAATTAGCAGCACAGTCCATTGTCGCTTCTGCATTCGGTTTTTCAGGACAAAAATGTTCCGCATGCTCGCGAGCGATCGTGCTTGAAGATGTATACGACGAAGTGCTTGCGCGTGTTGTCGAGCTAACAAAACAATTAAAAGTTGGCAATCCAAAAGAGCAAAGCACATTTATGGGTCCGGTCATTGATAAAGTATCGTACGATAAAATTATGGGCTACATCGAAGTTGGAAAACAAGAAGGAAAGCTCATGACAGGTGGGAAAGGAGACGATTCACAAGGATTTTTTATCGAACCGACAATTTTTGCCGACGTCTCCCCTACTGCACGCATTATGCAAGAAGAAATTTTCGGACCAGTTGTCGCCTTTACGAAAGTAAAAACGTTTGATGAAGCGCTCGAAGTAGCCAACAACACAGATTATGGATTAACAGGTGCGGTCATTTCAAATAATCGTGCCCATTTAGAAAAAGCACGAGAAGAATTTCACGTCGGTAACTTGTACTTTAATCGCGGTTGCACGGGAGCGATTGTCGGTTATCATCCGTTTGGCGGTTTTAATATGTCAGGAACAGACTCAAAAGCAGGCGGCCCAGACTATTTATTGTTACACATGCAAGCAAAAACGGTTAGCGAAATGTTTTAACATTTAAAAGAGGTGAACAACATGCTCGCACAGCTATCGAAAAATATCTTTCTATACGCTTCGCAAAGTAAAATGTTAAATCAAGCAGCGAAAAAATGGGGGCTCCGTTTCGGGGCTTCCCAAGTCGTTGCGGGGGAGACGATTGGAAGCGCTATCAAAAAAGTGCGCGAACTGAATGAAAAAGGGCTCGTTTGTACGCTTGATCATTTAGGTGAATTCGTCTCCAATCGCGAAGAAGCAATCGAGGCAACTCAATACAACATTCGTACGTTAGAAGCCATTCACCGTGCGGGTGTCCGCAGTAACTTATCAGTTAAATTGACCCAACTTGGTCTCGATATTGATTTTGATTTTTGTTTAAACAATATGCATCAAATTGTCGAAACAGCCAAACGGTATAACAATTTTGTGCGCATTGATATGGAAGATTCTGGACATTGTCAAGCGACGCTCGATTTATTGCATGAACTTCGTCGTACGTATGATAATGTCGGCACTGTCATTCAAGCCTATTTATATCGCGCCGAACAAGATGTAAAAGATTTAAAAGGGGTATCGCTTCGTTTAGTGAAAGGAGCATATAAGGAGCCACCTGAAGTAGCGTTTCAAGATAAGCAACAAATTGATGAAAACTACATGAATATTATTCGCATTCACTTATTAAGCGGCAGTTATACGGCCATTGCTACACACGACCATCATATTATTGAAAAAGTAAAAACATTTGTAGAAGAAAATAATATTCCGCGTAATCAATTTGAGTTTCAAATGCTGTACGGTTTCCGAACAGATATGCAACAACAGCTTGCGAAAGAAGGATATACAATGCGTGTATACGTTCCGTTCGGAAACGACTGGTTTGGTTATTTTATGCGCCGATTGGCAGAACGTCCGCAAAACGTGGCATTCGCATTAAAAGGCTTTTTTGGAAAATAATTTTTTGTACAAATTGTGAACATATTTTAGTATAATGATAGGTGCAAAGGGGTTTTTATAGACAACAAGGGAAGGGGAGATTGTTTTGGTTATTGCATCTGTTGTCGTATATATGGTGGGGATGTTACTCATTGGGTATTGGGCATATAAACGGACGTCCAACTTGTCTGATTATATGTTAGGTGGTCGAACGCTCGGTCCAGCGGTGACGGCGTTAAGCGCAGGGGCGTCCGATATGAGCGGTTGGTTGTTGCTCGGTTTGCCTGGCGCGATGTATGCGCAAGGGTTAAGCGCTTCATGGATCGTCATCGGACTAGCTTTAGGGGCGTATGCGAACTGGTTATACGTCGCTCCTCGTTTACGGGTATATACAGAAGTAGCGAACGATTCGATTACGATTCCATCCTTTTTAGAAAATCGTTTTGGTGATACATCGAAGCTACTTCGCCTCGTTTCTGGATTTGTCATTATGATTTTCTTTACGTTTTACGTTTCTTCTGGCCTCGTTTCTGGCGGGGTGATGTTTAAAAACTCGTTCGGTACAGATTACCATACAGGGTTATGGATTGTTGCTGGTGTTGTCATTGCGTACACGTTGTTCGGGGGATTTTTAGCGGTCAGCTGGACAGACTTTGTGCAAGGTCTCATCATGTTTATTGCACTTATTCTCGTACCTGTTGTGACACTTATGCATACAGGGGGACTCACAGAGACAACAGCAACCATTCGCGACATCGATCCGAATTTGCTCGATTTGTTTAAAGGAACAAGCGTCATCGGTATCATTTCCTTATTTGCATGGGGACTTGGTTATTTTGGACAACCACACATTATCGTTCGCTTTATGGCGATTTCATCGGTAAAAGAGATGAAACAAGCACGCCGAATCGGGATGGGATGGATGATCTTTTCGTCTGTTGGCGCGATGCTCACAGGTCTTTTTGGAATCGCTTACTTTAAACAAGCCGGTATGACGTTAGAAGATCCAGAAACGGTATTTATTAAACTTGGTGAAATTTTATTTCATCCGCTCATTACAGGATTTTTACTTGCAGCCATTTTAGCAGCAATTATGAGCACAATTTCATCTCAATTACTCGTGACATCAAGCTCGTTAACGGAAGATTTGTATAAAGTTTTATTCCGTCGTTCAGCGTCTGATAAGGAGCTTGTATTTGTCGGTCGTTTATCAGTATTGCTTGTTGCTATTGTTGCCTTGATACTAGCATATGAGCAAAACAATACGATTTTAAATCTTGTTGGTTATGCCTGGGCTGGATTTGGCGCCTCGTTCGGTCCTGTCATTATATTAAGCTTATATTGGCGTCGTATGACAAAATGGGGAGCGCTTGCAGGGATGATTGCAGGAGCGACGACGGTTATCGTTTGGGCAAACTCTTCATACGCTAGCGTCATGTATGAGATGGTTCCAGGCTTTATCGCAAGCCTCATCGCTATTGTTATCGTCAGCGTATTAACAGCAGCGCCAGATAAACAAGTGACAGAGCAGTTTGATGCTTTTGAACGTACGATTTCATCATAAGAAAAAGGTGTCCGATTGGGCACCTTTTTCTTATGCTTGCATGACTTTCGACAATACTCATACAATGGGGATATAATTTGAAATGAATAATATAGAAAGGAATGGATAAAGTGAGCATATTTGGAGCAATCGTCGCTTTTTTGTTAGCCATTGTTCTTATTTTACGAAACGTTCCAGTAGGGTATGGAATGATGTGCGGGGCGTTTATTGGTGCTTTATTCGGTGGAGCTTCCGTCGATGAAGCGGTTCACCTCATGATGGACGGGGCGAAAGAAATGACTCCGTCTGTTTTGCGCGTTTTAGCTGCGGGTGTGCTTGCTGGTGTATTGATGCAGTCTGGGGCAGCTGTGGCTATTGCGGAAAAACTTGTGCGAACATGCGGAGAAAAATATGCGTTATTTTCGCTATGTTTTGCGGCGATGGTATTAACAGCATGTGGGGTATTTGTTGATGTTGCTATTATGACGATTGCACCTGTTGCACTTGCGCTAGCACATCGACTTCACATGTCACGTTTTGCGATATTGCTCGCATTAATTGGCGGGGGAAAAGCAGGAAATATCATTTCTCCTAATCCGAACACAATTGCCGCAGCAGAAGCATTTTATGTCCCACTATCTTCACTCATGATGGCAGGTATCGTGCCGGCTGTCGTTGGTCTTTTTGTTACGTATCAGCTCTCAAAACGGTGGCGAATCGATGCCAAACATATGACAGACATTGAAACAGTTGAAAAAGAAACACCGCCGTGGCAAAAGGCGATCGTCGCTCCTAGTGTGGCGATCATTCTTTTATTGTCTCGTCCGATTTTAGGGGTGTCAATTGATCCGCTTATTGCTTTACCGGTCGGCGCGTTAATTGGCGTAATGGCTATGAATAAAATGAGTGAGCTAAACGTCTTTTTACGTGTGGGGATGGAAAAAATGAGCGGCGTTGTTTTTATGCTTGTTGGCACCGGAACGTTAGCAGGTGTGATTGCAAATTCACCGTTACATCGAACGTTGATGCATACGCTTGAGTCGTTTGGTTTTTCTCCATATGTGATCGCCCCTCTTGCCGGTGCGTTATTATCAGGTGTTACCGCCTCAACAACAGCAGGCACAGCTATCGCGAGCCACGTGTTTGGAGAAGCGTTAATTGAAGCTGGTGTTTCATCGCTTGCCGGAGCGGCCATGGTACATGCGGGCGCAACAGTGCTCGATCATTTACCGCACGGTAGCTTTTTTCATATCACTGCAGCCAGTGTACATATGTCAACGAAAGAAAGGCTCACATTGCTTCCATACGAAACGCTCATCGGCATAGCAATCGCAACAACATCTACGATCCTTTTTTATATATTTTTATAAAACTATGTTCTAAATAATCAACAAATAAAATAAAAAAAGGATTTTTAACCCATGTGTAGAAAAAGAATGATATACACAAAAGGGGAGTGGAGAAAGATGAGAAGCATATGTATGTATTTATGTATTTGTTTGTTTTTATTCGCCCATCCTGTTTGGGCGCAAGAGGAAACGAGCATCACATTAAGTGTTGCTGGCGATGTGACGCTTGGTCGCGATGAAAACTATGGTTATACATATTCGTTTGATCATGAAGCGAAAAAAAACGGTCTTTCTTTTTTTACTAAATACATCGGGCCCATTTTTAAACAAGATGATTTTACAACAGTTAATTTGGAAACAACGTTAACAACAGCCACGCAAAAAGCTGAGAAGAAGTTTCGCTTTCGAGGTGATCCATCGTATGTCAATATTTTAACGAATGCAAGCATTGAAGGGGTGAATCTTGCCAATAATCATACGTTCGACTATGGACAAAAGGGATATACAGACACGATCGCAACGTTAAAACGAGCAAATATCGGTTATTTTGGAAATGGGATACCACTTGTAAAAACAGTAAAAGGAGTGAAAATTGGCACACTCGGTTATAAAGGATGGAGCGATACGACAGCGGTACGAAAGCAAATCGCAAACGACATACGTTCACTACAAAAGCAAGGAGCACAAATCATTCTCGTTCATTTTCATTGGGGTGAAGAACGAAGCTATGTACCAAACGGCACACAAAAATCGTTAGGAAGGTTTGCGATCGATAGCGGAGCAGATCTTGTCGTTGGTCATCATCCGCATGTTATCCAAGGAATTGAACAATATAAAGGAAAAATGATTGTTTATAGCTTAGGAAACTTTATGTTTGGGGGCAACAAAAATCCGAGCGATAAAGATACGTTCGTTTATCAACAAACGTTTTATTTTGCTAGCGGCATAAAACAACCAAAAACAACAATTCGCATTATCCCATTCCGCATCTCGTCTGTGACGACACGAAACAACTATCAACCGATTCCGCTTCAGGGAAAAGAAGCAAGTCGCGTAAAAACAAAGATTGTAAATTTGTCAGCGAAAATTAATCAACCGACATGGCTCGTATATGAAAAATAATGTATAATGGAAAGAAAAGGAGTTGATTTTATGTACATTGGGGACATGGTTTTTCAACTCGTCATGCTTGGAATAATTGGATTATTCGTTTTCGGAGTCATATGGCTAACACGTTCGGTCATAAAGAAAAATTAGTAAAAAAGTTCGGCGCTCGCCGAACTTTTTATAATGATTTCCCACAAGATGGACAAAATTGAAAGCTTGTTTGTACCATCGTTCCACAATACGGACAAAACTTTTCTCCTTCGTTGCGATGAAAGCGAGCGTTTAGCGGATCTTTTTCTTCATTTTCGTCAACGATATCGACGATGGACATTCGATCTTTTCCTGTAGCGTTTTTATAATGATAAATCGCTTGAAAAATACCGAAACCAATAAAAATCAGCCCAAAAAACGGAAAGATTTGTGTCCCTGGAAACGGAGAATCTTGCGTAATAGAAAAGGTCATAAATGTCCAAAAAATACCGAAAATAATAGAGAAAATACTCCCGACGAAGCCTTGCATCGATGGTCCGCGTCCAGGCTTTATGCTTTTCATTTATATTCCCCCAATTCTTTTGATACATGTATTATATACGAAAAATGGAAAACGTTCAGCTTTTTTGGAGAAAAGAAGTATCATTTTTGAAATATGTATGTTAGAGTGAATAACGACATCATAAACTATATGTGTAAGCATCATTACGCAAAAGGGGGAGTCATATGACATTATCATCATTAAGGCGTGGAGCGAGGGAAGCGTTGAAAGGAAAATGGGGCAGTTCGGTGTTTCTCATGCTTGTTTATGTATTTGTAACAATCATTGTGCCTGCAGGGGTTGAAGTTGTATTAAGTGGGGGATGGGAAACGTGGCTTGCACAAGAAAACGTACCAACATCTGCCTCGATTGTGAGCATGATCATTTCATTTGCCCTCCTACCCTTTAGTGTTATGATGTATTGGGTGTTTTTAGATGCATATCGCCATGAACCTGTTCGTATCTCGCCGATGTTTACGGTATATCAAAATGGAAAGTTATCATTGAAACTCATCGTTACGTCCATTTTATTCGGTATTTTTGTATTTTTATGGAGCTTATTGCTGATTATCCCGGGAATAATTAAAACGTTATCTTATTCACAAGCATTCTTTTTATTAAAAGATCATCCAGAATACGGTGCGCTTCAAGCGATTAGCGAAAGTAAAAAGCGAATGAGAGGGTATAAAGGAAAACTATTTTTATTATACTTAAGCTTTATCGGATGGGGACTTCTCGCGATTATAACATTCGGTATCGGATTTTTATGGCTCGTTCCATATGTCTACACATCACTCGCTGCGTTTTATGATCAATTTATTCGGACGCAAGAAGTGCAAGCTGAGTAAAAAAACGAACAAGGGCAACCTTGTTCGTTTTTTTATAAATAAAGCTAGCAAAATATCAAATTATTTTGTAAAATCATTAAAAAAAGAATATTGTTTTTTGTCGAAAATATGTAATTGTATTCGTTTTTATTTAACCGTATAATCACATTTGTAAAATGAAGAATAATAGTGACATACTATAATTGAAATGTGTTATAATAAATATGGAGAAATTTTCGGTCAAATGGACGGATGAACATTTAGGGGGTCTAAAATGAAAACAGATGTCATTTTAATTGGCGCGGGGATTATGAGTGCGACATTAGGGACGTTGTTGAAAGAGTTAGCACCGGAGTGGGAGATCACTGTATTTGAAAGGCTTGATCAACCAGCAGATGAAAGCTCGAACGAATGGAACAATGCAGGAACAGGTCATGCCGCGCTTTGTGAACTAAACTACACAGTTGAAAAAGCGGACGGATCAATTGATATAAGTAAAGCAATTAAAATTAATGAGCAGTTTCAAGAGTCATTGCAATTTTGGTCTTATCTCATTCAAAATAAGCGCATCCGTGATCCGAAACAATTTATTATGCCAATCCCACATATGAGTTTCGTACAAGGGAAAGAAAACGTTACATTTTTGAAGAAGCGTTTTGAACAAATGGTGGTTCATCCTTTATTTAAAGGCATGGAATTTTCTGATGATCCGCAAAAACTAAGAGAGTGGATTCCGCTGATGATGGAAGACCGTATCGTCACCGAACCGATTGCAGCGACAAGAATTGAAGCGGGAACGGACGTGAATTTCGGCGCTCTAACGCGCATGTTATTTGAACATTTAGAACATAAGCATGTGAATTTGTATTATAAACATCATGTTGAAGATATGAAACGGACAAGTGACAACTTATGGGAAGTAAAAGTGCGTAATTTAGCGACTGGGGAAGTTGACGTTCACACAGCGAAGTTCGTCTTTATCGGCGCGGGCGGAGGAAGTTTACATTTATTACAAAAGTCGGGAATTCCTGAAGGAAAAGGAATTGGTGGATTCCCAGTAAGCGGGCTATTTATGGTGTGCAATAATCAAGACATTATCGACCAACATCATGCGAAAGTGTACGGCAAAGCGAAAGTTGGCGCTCCGCCAATGTCTGTTCCACATCTCGATACACGTTTTATTGACGGGAAAAAAATGTTATTGTTCGGACCATTCGCTGGATTTTCACCAAAGTTTTTAAAGAACGGATCGCTGTTCGATTTAATTACGTCCGTCAAGCCGCATAACGTGTTAACGATGCTTGCGGCAGGGGCTAAGAACATGGCGCTAACAAAATATTTGATTGAACAAGTGATGTTGTCGAAAGAACAACGCATGGAAGAATTGCGTGAATTTATCCCGCAGGCGAAAAGCGAAGATTGGGATGTCATTATTGCCGGTCAGCGTGTACAAGTCATTAAAGATACAGAAGCAGGTGGCAAAGGTACGCTTCAATTCGGTACGGAAGTTGTTGCCGCACACGACGGCTCGGTTGCTGCGTTACTTGGTGCATCACCGGGTGCTTCAACAGCTGTTCACGTCATGCTTGAAGTGATTGAAAAATGCTTCCCGAACGAAATGAAACAATGGGAAGCGAAAATTAAAGAAATGATTCCATCGTATGGTGTATCGCTTATGAAAAACGAAACGCTTTTACGCGATGTCCAAACGCTCGCTGCCCAAACGCTTGGCCTAAAAGAAAACATGCCACTTCAAATTGCATAAACATAAAAGGCAGAAGTCGCTGGGCTTCTGTCTTTTTTGTAGCGATTATATGTAACGGTTTTATGTTATAATGGAGAAAAAGGAAGTGAGTAAATGATCTACCTTTGTCTAGTCGTTTTGCCACTTATGTCCGGTTTATGGTTTTTCAATTTCGCATTGTTGTTGAAAAAACTGCATCAAGGTCGTGATATTCATAACGAAACGGTGTTAGGTACGGTATTCACAGTGATTTTTGTTTTTTTCTTCATGTTCGCATGGCTTGGGTTGTCATGAACGAGGAAAATATTTTTTTGTTTTTAGTTGCAAAATGCAAATAAAAGCGTATAATAAAAGTAAGAGGTGAGAAAATGGACAATGTTCGCGAACTATTCCATACGCTGACAAAACGTCTCGGGTTGTTAGACCGCAATTGCTGCACCGTCGGCGAGATTGAATTATCGCTTGTGCAAAGTCACATTTTATACGAAATCGACCACATGAACGAGCCGTCGATGCAACAAGTCGCTGAGGCGTTAGCGATCGATATTACAACGTTTAGCCGTCAAATTCAAACGCTTGTGAAAATGAACTTAGTGAAAAAAACACCTTACCCTCGAGATCGCCGCGTCTATATTTTATCGTTAACACCGGAAGGAAAATACGTCACAGCGAAAATTGAGGCAGAAGTGAACGAATATTTAGCCGAAGTATTTTCGCATATGACTGAATTTGAACGAGAAACTGTCCTTCGCTCCATTCGCCTGCTGAATGAATGTATGGCGAAATCAACCGTCTGTTGCAAACCGTTGTTTTAAGGCAAGAGAAATCTTGCCTATTGCTTGAACAAATACTTGCATATCGCAAATAAAAGGAGAGGACTTATTTGGAAACGATACAGTCGTTCGCATTTTTATTGTTGGAGCTGACGGCGCTTTTTTTAGTCATTTCGTTTGTCATTCACTTTATCGAGGGATACATTCCGTACGAGCGCATGCAACAGCTATTGGCAGAACACCATCCATTTATCGGGGCAATCATTGCAGTACTATTTGCCTTTGTGACTCCATTTTGTTCGTGCTCAACCATCCCGGTTGTCGTTTCATTGTTGAACAAAAACGTCCGATTTGGTTTGGTCATGATCTTTTTATTTGCCTCCCCTGTACTTGATCCGACGATTTTAACGTTAATGACAGCTTTACTTGGTGTGAAAGTGGCAGCTGCATATACGGTATTGACGACTGTACTTTCGATTTTGATCGGCTTTACACTCGAGGTACTCGGTTTTGAAAAGGCGGTCAAGCGCGTGATTGTGAAAGGAAACGTCGCCATCGGCACAAAATGGACGATGCAAGAAGCGTGGCATGAGACACTTCATCCCATGAAAACCGTGTATCCATACTTATTCATCGGGGCTGGCATTGGCGCATTCATTCACGGCGTTGTGCCAACGGAATGGATTGCAACCTATATGGGAGGTGATACGTGGTGGTTAGTGCCAGTTGCAGCGATCATTGGCATTCCGCTTTATATCCGACTAGCGACGATGATTCCGATTTCGCAAATGCTTGTGGCAAAAGGAATGGCGCTCGATTCGGTCATGGCGCTTATGATTAGCTCGGCTGGCGCAAGCTTACCAGAAATTACGCTACTGCATAGCATTTTTCAAAAGAAACTCGTTTGGGCGTTCATCGCTTCAGTCATCTCAATGGCTACGTTATCTGGATTTTTGTTTTACATCATATAAATGGAGGAGATTTCTATGTTCAAAAAATTATTTACACAAAAAGAAAAAGGTTGTTGCGATGTGCAAATTATGGAGGTCAAAGACGACGAGAGAAAAGAGGATTGCTGCGAAGAGGAAGAAGCGTGTTGTGAAGAGAAAGACGACAACCAAACATGTTGCTAGCGACAGAGCACTAGGGAAGCCTAGTGTTTTTTGTATGGGATAAATGAGGAATAATGGTGACGAAGGAGAGGGGGAGAAATTCAATTGAATGACTTTGCAATAGTGATTAAAATGAACGTATGGTCAGAGAGAGGTGCATTCGTTTGAATATTATACAGAAAACAAGAACGTATTGGCTTCCGCTTATTTCATTAGCTATTCCTGCGATGATTGAAAGTTTGCTTCAAAGTATTGTCGGGTTTGTCGATTCTTTATTTATTTCCAAGCTTGGCTTAGTGGAAGTAGCTTCCGTAGGAATGGCGAATGCGATCTTGCAAATTTACTTTGCTGTCTTTTTAGCGACCGGCACTGCTGCAACAGTACTCGTTGCTACATATACAGGAGCTAATGATAGCCAAAAAGTTAAAAAAGTGATTTCTCACTCCATCATATTAACGATTGTCATCGGAATAGTATTTGGGATCCTTTCATTCTTTTTCGCTGAACATATGTTTAGGTTAATGGGGGCGAACGAACATGTATTACAAACAGGAATCGTTTATTTTCAAATCGTCGCAACGCCATCTATTTTCATATCTATGATGTTCACATTAGGCGCGATCGTTAGAGGGACTGGCGACACAAAAACGCCTATGCGCATCGGCTTATGGATGAATGGAATACATATTATCCTTGATTATATTTTCATCTTTGGCGTATGTTTTGAAGGGTTCGGCATCATAGGGGCTGGAATCGCTACTGTTTTCGCACGTATATTTGGTGTCATTTTACTATTTATTCATCTAAAAAAGAAACAATTGCTCGTCTTTTCAACGGATATGTGGACGTTTCAAAAAAGTGTTATGCTACAATTCGTTCGGTTAAGCATTCCTTCTTCTATGGAACGATTATTTATGCGATTTGGACAAATCATTTATTTTGGCATGATCGTACGCATGGGGACAGAAGTTTATGCAGCGCATACGTTAACAGGAAATTTCACTTTATTTTCATCCATTGTCGGAACAAGTTTAGCAACAGCAACAACAACACTTGTTGGCAAAAGTCTTGGAGCAGGTCAATACAATGAAGCAAAGGCGTATAGTTTTATTTCTATAGTTTGTACTTCGGTGATGATGACGGGCGTAACTTTCCTTCTATTTTTAACATCACCATTGACAGCACGCGTGTTTACACATAACGAAACGGTTATTTCGCTAATCGTTGCCGTTTTAGGCATTGATACAATCGCTCAGCCAGCAACAGCGATCGTTACGATACTAACGTCTGTTTTACAAGCCAATAAAGATGCTAAATTTCCAATGTACGTCACAGCCTTTGGCATATGGGCAATTCGAACCGTCGGAGTGTACATTTTAGGCATTCATTTCGAATTAGGGCTTATTGGCGTATGGCTATCTATTGCGATCGATAACTACGTGAGGGCTGCTCTGTTATACTGGCGGTATCGGTCGCTAACGTGGAGTAGGGGGGTAAATTGAATGACTGTTTGTAATCGCTTAAGAGAAGCTGTCTTCGTGGTAGAGTGTTTGATAGTCGATGATGAAGGTAGCCACCATTCTGATGATGACTGAAGTCAATATATCGGGTTACAAAATGTGAAATATATGGTAAAATAGATGGCGTATTAGTAGAAAAATGCACTATAAAGAATGGTGGGAGATATATGTCGCATAACTTTCGCTTTTTAGAAGAAAAGTGGGAAGTACTTGCAAGAGTTGGGGAAACGGCAGAACGGAACGTATATGAAAACCCGAACGTAACGATTAGCGAACTTCGAAAATTTGCTGAAACGATCACCAAGTGTATTTTAGCATTAGAAAACATTCGCGAAGAAAAAGGAACGGACCAGCAAGAACGACTGAAAGTGTTATTTTATGACCAAATCATCCCAAAAGAAATATATGATTTATTCACGGTCATTCGTTTAAAGGGGAATCTAGCGGTACATAACCCGAGTTATGGAGAAGTAGAGGAAGCAAAAGCTTTATTACATATGGCGTTTCGTATTGCTGTTTGGTTTATGGAAGTGTACGGCGATTGGTCATTTGAACCACCAGCATACGTCGAGCCAGTGCCACGTGCTAAAATGCATGAAGAAGAACTTCAACGCGTCATTCAGCTATATGAGCAAAAGCTTTCCCAACTAGAAACAGAACTTGAGAAAATGCGCACAGAACAGCTATATGTCTCAAGCGAAGAAAAACAAAAACGTCGCGAGATTTCACAACGAGCGGTTATCGATATGGAATTGACCGAAGCGGAAACGCGCCTCCTTATTGACCAGCAACTGCAACAAGCTGGATGGGAAGCTGATTCTGAGAAATTACGATTTTCTAAAGGTGTTCGTCCACAAAAAGGACGAAATATGGCGATTGCTGAATGGCCGTTACGAAATGGTTACGCCGATTATGCTTTATTTTTTGGGCTTGAATTGGTCGGAATTATTGAAGCAAAGCGGGCGAGCAAAGATATTCCATCCGATATTGAACAAGCGAAAGAATATGCGAAATCGGTCATTCGCCATGGCAATGAAATCATTCATGAACCGTGGGGCGATTATTTTGTTCCATTTCTCTTTGCGACAAACGGGCGACCTTATTTAAAACAGTTGGAACAAAAATCAGGCATCTGGTTTTTAGATGCGCGAAAATCAACGAACCATCCGCGCCCACTGCAAGGATGGTATACGCCGCAAGGATTAAAAGAGCTGCTTGATCAAGATATAGAACGTTCGGAACAGCTTTTGCGCGATGAAAAATTCGATTATTTAAAACTGCGCCCTTATCAAGTAAAAGCAATTCAAGCGGTCGAAAAAGCACTCGAAGAGAAAAAACGAAACATGTTAATCGCGATGGCAACGGGAACAGGGAAAACGAGAATGGCGATTGGTTTAGTTTACCGATTAATTAAAGCAAACCGCTTCCGCCGCATTTTATTTCTCGTGGATAGAAAAGCGCTAGGGGAACAGGCGGAAGGAGCATTTAAAGAAAGCAAGCTCGAAAATTTCTTGACGTTTACGGAAATTTATCATTTGCAGTCGTTGTACGACCAAAAGCCAGACAACGAAACGAGAGTACACATTGCAACGGTGCAAGGCATGTTAAAGCGCATTTTTTATAACGATCGAGCAGAAGATGTTCCGCCAATAGATCAATACGATTGCATTATTGTCGATGAAGCTCATCGTGGATATACGTTAGATAAAGAAATGGATGAAGTGGAGCTACAATTTCGCGACCATCAAGATTATGTAAGCAAATATCGCAAAGTGCTCGACTATTTTGACGCTGTTCGCATCGGGTTAACAGCGACGCCAGCTTTGCATACGACTGAAATTTTCGGTCCACCTGTGTTCACGTATTCGTATCGTGAAGCGGTGATCGACGGGTATTTAGTCGATCACGAACCTCCTTATCAATTTGAAACGGTGTTAAAAAAAGAAGGGATTACGTGGACAAAAGGGGAAATGGTTGATGTGTACGACACGGTGTCGGGAACGATTTCGCAAGAGTATTTAGAAGACGAAGTGAATATCGACGTGGCACAGTTTAATACAAAAGTCATTACCGAGAGCTTTAACCGTGTCATTATTCGTGAATTGACGAAATACATTTCTCCAGACGATGAAGGTAAAACACTGATTTTTGCGGCAACGGACGATCATGCTGATTTAGTTGTGCGCATTTTAAAAGAAGAATTTGAAAAAGTATATGGGGCCGTCGAAGATCAAGCGATTATGAAAATTACGGGTTCGATTAAAGACCCTTCTGGCGCCATTCGCCGCTTTAAAAATGAAAAATACCCAACAATTGTCGTGACGGTCGATTTATTAACCACAGGTATCGACGTACCAGCCATTACCAACCTTGTATTTTTGCGTCGAGTACGTTCCCGTATTTTGTACGAGCAGATGCTAGGACGCGCGACAAGGAAATGCGACGAGATTAAAAAAGACCATTTCAACATTTTTGATGCAGTCGGGATTTATGAGTCGTTAAAACCGTATACAAGTATGAAACCAGTAGTAACACGACCAAATATCTCGTTAACACAACTCGTCGAAGAATTAGAGAAAATGGAGAAACAAGAACATCTCCAATACCAGAAAGAACAAATTATCGCGAAAATACAGCGGAAAAAGCAACAATGGTCGGAGCGCCATCACCAAGACTTTTACGTGCTATCTGGCGGAAAAACGGTCGATGAATTTATTGATTGGATAAAAGACTTGCAGCCGGAGCAATTACCTGTAGAATTGAAAGAGTACAAATCAATGTTCCGCTATATGGACGAAAATCGCTACCGAGAAAATAAGCAATTTATTTCGAATCATGAAGATGAACTGATTGCGGTAAAACGCGGATACGGCAATGCGGAAAAACCGGACGATTATTTGCAGTCATTTGGCGAATTTATTCGCAACAATATGAACAAAATTCCTGCACTTATGGTCGTTTGCCAACGCCCTACCGAATTGACAAGGGAAGAATTAAAAAAGCTTTTGCTTGAATTAGACCAAAAAGGTTTTTCTGAGAAAAAGCTGCAAGCGGCATGGCGAGAAGCGAAAAACGAAGACATCGCCGCAGATATTATCGCCTTCATTCGCCAACAAGCATTAGGTGACCCGCTCATTAGCCATGAAGAACGAATTAAAAACGCGATGAAGAAAATTTATCAAATGAAAGTATGGCCGCCGGTGCAAAAGAAATGGCTCGAACGCATCGAAAAACAACTATTGCAAGAATATGTCCTTCATCCTGATCCAGAAAAAGCGTTTGAATACGAGCCATTTAAGAGCCATGGTGGATTTAAGCAAATCGACAAAATTTTCGACGGACAACTCGCGCAAATTGTCCGCGAAATTAACGTCAACTTATATAACTATCACACAAAGAAGGAGCAAGCTTAGATGAACAACCGAGAAATTGTCCAAAAGCTTTGGAATTTATGTAACGTTCTTCGTGACGATGGAATTACGTACCATCAATACGTGACAGAGTTAACGTATTTGTTATTTTTAAAAATGATGAAAGAAACGGGACAAGAGTATATCATCCCAGAGGCGTATCGCTGGGATTCGCTCGTGACAAAAAGCGGCATTGAGTTAAAAGATCATTATCAACAGCTTTTACTTGCATTAGGAAAAGAAGAAAATGAATTGTTAAAGCAAATTTACACAGACGCTGCTTCTAACATTCGTGAGCCGAAAAACTTAGAAAAAATCATTCAATCGATTAATAGTCTCGATTGGTACAACGCGAAACAAGAGGGACTAGGCGATTTGTACGAAGGGCTTTTAGAGAAAAACGCAAATGAAGTGAAATCAGGAGCGGGGCAATATTTTACGCCTCGCCCGCTCATTGAGGTCATTGTGGAATTAGTGAATCCACAGCCAGGGGAACGTTGTCACGACCCAGCGGCAGGAACGTTTGGTTTTATGATTGCCGCCGATCGCCACGTTCGTAAACAAACGGATGATTATTTTGATTTGTCGCAAGAAGAAATAGAGTTTCAAAAATATAAAGCGTTCTCTGGGATAGAGCTTGTCCGAGATACGCATCGCCTTGCAATCATGAATGCATTGCTTCATGACATTCATGGGGAAATTGTATTAGGCGATACGCTTTCATCGTTAGGCGAAAGCTTCAAAAACTATGATGTCATTTTAACAAACCCGCCGTTCGGAACGAAAAAGGGAGGCGAACGTGCGACGAGAACAGACTTTACGTTTATGACATCGAACAAACAATTGAATTTCTTGCAGCACATTTATCGTGCGCTCAAACCGAACGGAAAAGCGCGAGCAGCCGTCGTCGTGCCAGATAACGTCTTGTTTGAAGGTGGAGTCGGGGCAGATATTCGCCGGGATTTAATGGACAAATGCGAGCTTCATACGATTTTACGTTTGCCAACGGGCATTTTTTACGCCCAAGGGGTAAAAACGAACGTCTTGTTTTTCACGCGCGGTACAAGCGATGTCGGAAACACAAAAGAAGTATGGGTGTATGATTTGCGGACAAACATGCCGTCGTTTGGGAAACGCAATCCGCTGACGAAGGAACATTTCGCCGATTTTATCAACGCTTATACAGCGGAAGATCGCCATCAAGTACAAGATGAGCGCTGGAACGTATTCACGCGCGAAGAAATTGCGAAAAAAGGCGACAGCTTAGACATCGGCTTAATCGCCGACGAATCGCTATCGATTTACGAAAACTTGCCAGACCCAATCGACTCAGCAGAAGAAGCCGTCGAAAAACTAGAACTAGCCATTTCCTTATTAAACGAAGTCATCGCCGAACTAAAAGCGGTTGAACAACCGAACAGCTACCAACCATCGAACGACACATTAAAAGTAGCAGAAACATCTGAGGTGCTGAAAAAATGAGCAAAACAAAACAAAAATCAATCGACGAGCTACTAAAAGAAGCACTAGTCCCAGAAGACGAACAGCCGTATGAAGTGCCGGAAAATTGGGTGTGGGTGAGGTTAAAATCTATAAATAAAAATGAAAAAAGGAATATAGATCCTAGAGATTACGATGAGGAAATTTTTGAGCTGTATAGTGTACCAAGCTATGATCTAGACGAGCCAGAATATATCAAAGGAAAAGAGATTGGATCAAACAAGCAACTTGTACAAGAAAATGAAATTCTTTTATGTAAAATTAACCCTAGAATCAACCGAGTATGGATTGTTTCGGATAACAAAAGGAAATACAGACAACTAGCTTCTACAGAATGGATTGTAGTTAGTAAGAGTGAAGTGATGTGTCCAAAATACTTATTATTTTTGCTAAAATCACCGTATTTTAGAAAATTAATCACCTCTAATGTTTCAGGAGTAGGTGGTTCGCTTACCAGAGCAAAACCGAAAGAAGTGGAAATGTACCCAATTGCTATTTCGCCTCTCAACGAACAAAAACGTATTGTTGATAAAATCGAGCGGCTGTTTGCGAAAATTGACGAAGCGAAGCGATTGATTGAGGAAGTGAAGGGGTCGGTTGAGCTTCGATGGGAAAGTGTTTTAGATAAAGCGTTTCGAGGGGATTTAACAGAAAAATGGCGCTCTGAAAGTTCAACGATTGAAATTGCAGACGATATTTTTAATGAAATTCCAAAAATATATAAAAAGCAAAGCAAGGAAGAGGGGCACGAAACAACCCCACCCTATCCAATCCCTCGAAGTTGGAAATGGGTTAAACTAGGTGATATTGTTGAGATCAATCCACCGAAGAAGAAGCTTGCAGATATAGAAGATAGTGAAAATTGTACATTCATCCCTATGCCCTCAGTAAATGATAAAACAGGGGAAATTGAAAATTATGAGGTTAGAAAGTATGGAGAAGTAAAGAGAGGCTACACACTTTTTCTTGAAAACGACATTATTTTTGCGAAAATAACTCCATGTATGGAAAATGGGAAGATAGCTATTGCGCAAAATTTGATAAATGGATTCGGATTCGGCTCAACGGAGTTTCACGTGATTAGGACAAATCATTATGTTAACACCAAGCTAATATACTACTTACTCCGTTCTAAAAAGTTTAGGATGGAAGCTAAAAAAGAAATGACAGGGGCAGTAGGTCAGCAACGTGTCCCTAAATCTTTTTTGGAAAATTATTTAGTCCCACTACCACCGAAAGCAGAGCAAGACATGATTGTTGAGCTATTAGATAAGTTGTATGTTAAAGAATCAGAAATTAAGTCAATAGAGTTGTTGGAAAAGGAGCTGGATTCATTGCGCCAATCCATCCTCTCTAAAGCCTTCCGCGGCGAGCTTGGCACAAATGATCCGAGCGATGAACATGCGATAGAGCTGCTAAAAGGAGTGCTATTACAAAAAAGCGGACAGTCATAGTGCTGTTCGCTTGTTGCATTATTGGGAAGAAATATTTAAGTTGATTTGGTAACTACGTCATTAGTTGCGAGAAACTATGGGACGGTACGAGCAAGGAGGGAAGGATTAGCAAGGTGGTATTGTCAGGTAAACTGGAGCGCGTATCGTTGAGTGAGGATGGTAGAGGGAATCCGTTTTTGAGCAATTAATCTTCATCGTCAATATTTGCGCAGGCCAGACAGGAGTTGATAAAACTTCTGTCTTTTTCGTGGTTGCGTGCCTGTCACGCCCCGGCATCAGCAAGCGAACCCACCTGAGGATGTAGTCACTTGGGATAAGCACTTCAAACGATTGGATATCCGTCATGATAGACCAATAAATTGGTAAAGGCTTAGAAGTCCATTCTCCCCCCTTTTTTCGTTCTCAAAGCAGGAATATTATTGCTTTTGTCGAAAAATATATAGCAAAATCAGGTGATGTCATTTGTCAATAAAAATCCACGCCTTGACAAATGTCAAGAATCTAAAAAAGCGGGACATGTCAGCACATTGTTAATCGAAGGGAGGAACTGCCCGATTATGATGAATATACAGAAAATCGTTCAGCGGCTTTCCCGTGACGAATTGTTAGAGCTTGCGCTGAACTTAATTCGCTCGGACAAGCGTGTTCAAGAACGGGCGCTTGATTTTTTGGAACGAAGTGGGTGCTTGACTGCCACAGAAATGGCACAAAAACATAACCGCGAATATCGAGAGAAATTTGCGGAAGCAATCGGTATTATTAAGCAGTTTAATATGTACGGCGGTGGACCTGAGGAAGAAGAAGATATTGTCTACGAACATATGGAAACGGTTCTTGCGCTCCTTCAAGATGGACATCTTCCGGAAAGCGCTAGAGAGGAAATGATTCATGCGTTAATGGAGCAATATTTAGAGGGGAACTCAGGGTTTGAGGACGCGATATGGGAATGGATCGAGCAAATCGCTTCTACTGGAACACATTGGCGCACGATCGTCAATTATTTAGAACCATTGGGGGATAGATACTATCAATCGCTCATATTAGATATTTATCGCTACAAACTTGGCGATACACATACATATGGGCAAAGACGTGCTCATCAGCTTCGCTATGGAAGCGATTATGCCGAATATGCTTTATTTTTAGAGGAAAAAGGCGATCGTGATAAAGCATTGGAAATTGCGGAGAAGGGACTGAAAGAGGGAGAAGGGGCGCTGGACGGCTTGTATGCTTATTTGTTCAAGCGGTACGATGAAGTGGGGGAGAAGGAAAAAGCGCTTCAATTATTGAAGCAACACTTTTTCCATCGTCCTTCTCATGAACTGTATCAACAAGCGATTGCATACGCACCGCAAAATCAAAAAGAAACAGTGAAACAAGAATTGTACGGTTGGCTCGAAAGTCACCCTGTGCACGCTTTCATCAAAGCGAAAATTGACTACACTGAAGGAAATAACGAAGCGTTGCTTCACTATGTGACAAAGCGTCTGCGCGCTTTTGATTATTCCAGCCTATCAACATATGAACGGTATTTGAACAAGCACTATCCACTTGAAATGATTGCGCATTATAAACGAATCGTTGCTTGCGGAAAGAAAGCGTTCTGCTTATCGACGCGCCATTGGATTTATGAAAGAAATCGAGCATGTATACACGAACCTTCTCAAAGAGCCGAACAAGTGGTCTTTCTATTTTCAAAGTTTCATCGTTCCGCATCAGCAACGCCTCCCTGCCTTTTTAGATGAATGGAAGAAACATTGGGATTAGAATCACAAACATAGGCGATGCATATTCGCACCGCCTATGTTTGTCCAACAATCGCTTTCGTGAACTCAGTAAAGTCTGTTAAATGGTTGTCGAGTATTTTTTGTAAAATCGTCAAGTTTAGTTCTTGGTAGTCATGCACGGCGATATTGCGAAATCCGACCATCGCTTTCATTTTTTGTGACAAAGATGAAGAGATGATGCCGTGTTGTTCTAAAAGAGTGAAAGCGTCTCGGCTTGTTTGTGGAAGTCCGAGCTTTTTTTGTGCAACGATGTGCATCGCTAAGTCAATGCTTGCTTCACACGCTAGTTGGAGGTTGAGGACAATGGAATCTTGTTTTGTGTAATTCTCCAAATTTTTGGGGTTATTTTCGTATTCTTCATAAATACGTTTCATACATCGTTCGATGACACTTATTTTATTTAAGATGACATCATTAATCATAAACTGACCCACCTTCAACAATATTTCGCAAAATTTCCGCTCGTTCTTCGTTTAGTTTTGCATACATTTTCAGCACTCGCCATTCATATTCTGCCCTTTTTTGTTCGTCTGCACAATAGATGACCTTACCGCTATGGACGATTTGTGCTTGAAAAACGGTGCTCGCTTGCTTTAAATCGATGAGATCGACGTCTCGCTGTAATCGCTCTGCCAATTGTTGCGTGAGCATAAAGCGTTCATAATGATCCAACGATCGTTCATCGCTCAAAAAAGCAACATCTATATCGCTATCGTAGCGAATATGTCCTGTTGCTGCTGATCCAAACAAATAAATGACAGAAGGAGAGACCGCATCTTTTAATGTTTCAACAATAATTTGTTCCATCTTGTCACCGTCCTTTTATTTCCATGCTATTACGATTATATGATTTTTGGTTGTGTATGTCACGTCTATACGATGCCTGCCATGCTCCACTAAAACAGAGAGTCTGCTCTATTTTTTCTCTTTCAACGCAGGAACATCACCATTTTTGTAGAAAATATGCAACAAAACAGAAAGTGAGGTGCATATATGTCCATTGACCATGATCGGTTGTTTAAAGAGTTGATTACGACGTTTTTTGAAGAGTTTCTTCTTCTCTTTTTCCCGCAAGTGCATGAGCATATCGACTTTCAGCACGTGTCGTTTTTGTCGGAAGAGCTGTTTACAGATGTGACGGCAGGGGAGAAGTATCGCGTCGATTTGCTTGTGGAAACGAAGTTGAAAGGAGAAGATAGCCTTATTATCGTCCATATCGAAAACCAAAGCTACGTGCAGCCATCGTTTCCAGAGCGGATGTTTATTTACTTTAGCCGCTTGTTTGAGAAATACCGAAAGCGGATGTTGCCGATTGCGGTATTTAGCTACGACTATCTTCGCCATGAGCCTTCATCGTTTACGCTCCAATTTCCGTTTTTCGATGTACTTCAATTCCGATTTCTTACTGTGGAGTTGCGCAAACAAAACTGGCGTGATTACATTCGCCACGACAACCCAATCGCCGCTGCGCTGTTAAGCAAAATGGGGTATACTGAAAGTGAACGAGTAGAGTTAAAAAAGCAGTTTTTACGAATGATTGTGCGCATGGAATTAGACGAAGCAAAGCAACGATTGTTAATCGGTTTTTTTGAAACATATGTGAAACTATCGGAGGAAGAAGAACAACAATTGCGAAACGAGGTGAATGAGATGGAAACGAAAGAAAAAGAACAAGTGTTGGATTTAATCATTTCATATGAGAAAAAAGCGCTAGAAAAAGGCTTGAAAGAAGGCGTGGAACGAGGGTTACAACAAGGACTGCAACAAGAAAAACGCCAAATCGCGAAAAAGATGCTTGAGAAAGGCTACGACGTACAGACGATTCACGAACTGACGGAGCTGCCTGTAGAAGAGATTGAGCGGTTGAAGTGATAACTTGTAAATTTTTGTGGCTGTTGCACGCTTATTTGAACATAACGTTTACACCCTCTAAGGGAGCTCTATTTGGCTCCTTTTTTAATTTGGAGAAAATCTTCATTTTTTTATCGCTTTCTACAATATTCGACAACATTTTCCGTCTCCTTTCCGTACAATTGAATCGAGGAATGTGCTCAATTTCAGGGGAGGGGATTCAAGTGACGACAATTTGCAAAGCGGATTATTATTATGGTGCACTTCTTTCTGCATTAGTGAATGGAGGATTGGCACCAGCATTGTTTGAAAAAGAAAATGAAAGTAGACAAATTTACACGGTTACAACAAATAAAGACAATTACATCATTTATGCAAAATATCATACTACCCCATCTGGCTCCGAAGATTTTACATGGTCTTTCACATTTAGTGACAACGAAATACAGGAAATTATAAATGTCCATGAAAATCATTCAGATAAAACGCTAATTTTTGCTTTTATTTGTGGTCAGAAGCAAGTAAGTGACAATAACCAAATTATCGCCATTGTTCGTTGGGACGAATTCGTTGCATGTGTGGATGTAAATAAACAGCAATTTCGTGGAACACCTCGGTTATCAGTGAAGGTCGTAAAAGGATCCCCGCGTTTTCGCATTTACGGAAGCAAGCGTGCTGATCTACTTGATGGTAAAGACAATACGATTAAAATTGAACGAAACCGATTAAGAGAGTTATAAGCACGATGATTGTCAACGAATCAATGCACGGATGACTATTCATCATAAGGGGTGATTGGTTAGATGAATCAATACTATATAACCGAGTGTATCGCAAACGAAAATGCAAGCAACATTCCACTTCATATTTATACTGTATCTTTATTAAACCCGAACCAAAAATACTCGTTTGCTCATCACATTGTTTATGAGTTAAGAAAGAGGAATCCTAATGTGACCATTGCTGCTCACGGCCAATATATTGCATCGTTTCAAGAGATCACTCATTGGGGTGATCATGAATATATTAAACATGAGTACCGAGCAATAGAATGTTTCAATGCCGCAGAAAGAACGGTATTGGAAAGGTTATTGAAACAAGAGTTAATAGAACGATGCAAAAACGACTATAAAATTTACAAAGATTTGTTTTGTTTGAAAACCGAACAATCGATTGAAATGAACGAAATTATTGTTTACCCGGCTATTTACTTATCTTTTACAGTTGAAGAGAACGGAAATATATTGATCGGCTTTGAATATCAACATCGTTTTGAATATAAAAAAACATTAGAAGACTTACTTCGTGATCGATCTCCACTGATCAAAGAAGGGGTGGAAGTCGTTGATTCATACAATAAAAAATCGTACTACTATACTTTTGTTGAGGTGGCTCCGTATACAGCTGGAGAAAAAAGCCCGTATTTACAACAAAGTGTGATAGATTATTACATAACAAAAAATGAAAAATGGAAATTAAAAGGTGTTCATAATAAGACACCTATTGTGCATGTCAGATCACAAACCGGTGATATTTTTCCATACTTGCCTCATTTATTACGTCTCACTTGTTCGTATGAACAATTGATGCCATCAACCGCGAAGCAAGTAAATCGTATCATCAAGTTGCCTCCGAATAAGAAAATGCCGAAACTTTATCAAGAGATATTTCGTTTGTTGCAATATCAGAACATGTTGACTTTCAGAAAAGAAAACGTTCGGGCGGCAAATCTTAATTATGATATTTTTAATCTCTCCCCACCGTTAATGGAATTTGGTCGAGATTATAAAACAACGAAAGTGTCTGATGGTTTAGGTCAAGCTGGTGTTTATGAGCCGAAGAGTGTCACCGTTAGCTATTTTGTTGATCCAGAATTAAATTACGATCAAAGGAAGAAAGATGAAATATTGGATTTTACAAAGAAATTACAAGATTTATCTGAAAAGCTAGGTGTAAAGTTAAATGTCTCGAAAAAACCGCGTCAGTTATTTGGAGTATTGCCTGTCGATTTTTTCAAAAGTGAGCGTCTTTCGTTCGAACTAAAGTCGATCGCTGATGCGTTCGATGGGACTGTTATTGTCATTGGAACGGAAGAAAATATTGATCGAGCATATATGGCAATTAAACGAGAATTTGGTGCGAAAGCAGATATAATGACACAGTTTGTCATATTTGATTCGTCAATTGTAAAAAATTTGTACTATCAATATAATGTGCTACTAGGAATTTACGCAAAATCGGGAGTTCAGCCGTGGATTTTGTCAGATGAGATGAATTCAGATTGCTTTATCGGTTTAGATGTCAGTCATGAACATGGCAAACATGCTTCTGGGATTATTCAAGTGATCGGAAAAGACGGGCGAATCATAAAACAAAAGTCAGTCATGACTGCTGAAGCTGGTGAAACGATTGCCAATCGTACAATGGAAGAAATTATAGATGAGAGTATATTTAGCTATGAGAAAATGTATGGAATGAAGCCAGCTCATATTACATTTCACCGCGATGGCGTATGTCGCGAAGATTTAGATCATTTAACACGGTATATGCAGTCATTCCAAATCCCATTTGATTTCGTTGAAATTATTAAAAGATCGCGAAGAAGAATGGCTGTATACACAAACGGACGTTGGTTTACTGTGCAAGGATTATGTTATGCGAAGGAAAGGATGGCTTATTTATGTGCAACTGATCCAAGAGAATCTGTAGGAATGGCGCAAGCTGTAAAGATTGTTCAAAAGACGCAATGTTTGTCTATTCGGGATATCGTTTCTGATGCATATAAGCTATCATTTATGCACATCCATTCTATGCTGAAAACACGTTTGCCAATCACCGTTCATTATGCTGATTTAAGTTCAACCTTTCATAATCGAGGGTTGATCCATCCACGTTCAGTCCATGAACAAGCGTTGCCGTTTGTGTGAGGGATAAGTATTCATTGTTTTATACGGTTGGTTAATTTTATTTGAAATGGATATATTCTCACAAAAGTGAAGTTTGCTAAATAAATGAAGAAAAATGAGTTAACTGCATGTATGTCTAAATTTAAATCAGTGAAGGATGAGAAGAACATGAGGATTGTACCGAAGCACTTAGTGGCTGTCTCTGGTTATATTGTAAATGACCATGGGGAAGTATTGCTTGTCAAAACACATTACCGTTCCGATACATGGGAACTCCCTGGTGGACAAGTCGAAGAAGGAGAGTCTTTGCATCATGCATTAGTAAGGGAAGTGCATGAAGAAACAGGATTAAAAATAGTACCACTAGGAGTAACAGGAGTATATTACAATGTTACGGATCATATATTAGTTGTTGTATTTCGTGCGAAGTATGAAGAAGGTGAGTTGAACATTCAGAATCAGGAAATAAAGGAAGCAAATTTTTTTCTGCTAACTAGTAAAAACATTTCAAAATATATAACGAGACCGCATATCGCTTCACGAGTACAGGATGCGATGAAATGCAATTGTTTAGTACCGTATGAAGCATGGGAAGTGTCACCATTTCGAACGCTAGGAAGGGTGGGCGTATAACCGAACTTTTTTATCACGCCTATTTCCAAGATCATGATCCGAAGTCACTTGAACGGTTAGGTGAAACAGAACAGTTAGAGTTGTTTTGAGTATAGGGAAAAAACGAGTCATTGTCTTTGATTTTCAATAACGTGGAGGAAAATGTATGTATCCGAATTATCGAATTTCTGTTGAGGTCATTGTATGGCACGATGACAAAGTTCTTTTAACGAAACGTGCAGAGCATTGTAAGGTAGCTCCGAATGTATGGAACGTTCCAGCTGGAAAAATAAAATATGATGAGATTCCTGTGCAAGGTTTGTTTCGAGAAGCGAAAGAGGAATTGAATTTGGATGTAGAATTGATAGAAGAACTATTCGTTCGCAATTTAAAAAGCAAAAGTGGTGATGAAGATATATATCGAGTTGTGTTTACGTATCTTGTCAAACCGAAAAACAATGATATTTCTTTACTCACACTAAACGATGAGCATTCTGAATTTGCTTGGGTAACGAAAGAAGATCTAAACGATTGTAAGTATGAAACGCTTCATGACGATATACGACACATTTTAGTGACAAAAGTGTTTATGTAAGTCGATGTGAAACCGCCTCTGCGATTTATAGGGGTGGTTATTTTTGGTTCATTGAGCGAAACTTTTGCTTTTCTTTGTTTCTTCCTTTTTAATGAAGTTACAAAATATTTTTTGTAGAGGATAGGAGAGAAACAAATGAAAATTCAATCCATTGAACCGACGCCAAGTCCTAATACGATGAAAGTGTTGCTTGATGAAGAGCTTCCATTTGGCACAAGTTATAACTATAAACCTGCGCAAGCTGCACACGCCCCTGCCATCATCCATCAATTGCTGCAAATCGAAGGGGTGAAGGGCATTTATCATGTCGCTGATTTTTTAGCTGTCGAACGGCATGCAAAATATGATTGGAAAACGATTTTAACAAAAGTGCGCGAAGTATTTGGCGAGCAAGTGGATGAAATCCAAGATAATGAACCTGTACGCAACGAGCATTTCGGCGAAGTGAAAGTGTATGTGCAAATGCTTTATGGCTTGCCGATGCAAGTGAAGTTAACGGATGGTCACGAAGAGAGACGAGTTGGCTTGCCGCAGCCGTTTGTCGATGCGGTGTTAGAAGCGCAAAAACACGCGGGGAATATCGTCATGGAGAGAAAATGGGTCGAAAAGGGCGTTCGGTACGGAACGTTTGAAGAAATCGGTGCCGAAATAGTCGAGGAGTTGTCTGCCGCTTATCCACTCGAACGGCTCGAGCGGTTCGTGAATATGTTTAAACAAGGTGAGCAGGCGAAAACACAAAAACGAACGAGTTTTCAAGTGACAGAACAAATGCTAGATGACCAAGATTGGACGAAACGATATGCGGCGTTGGAACAAATGGCAGAGCCGACAGAAAACGATTTGCCTGTGTTGGCGAAGGCGTTAAAAGATGAAAAAGTCGCCATTCGTCGCTTAGCGACTGCGTATTTAGGAATGATTGGCGGAAAAAATGTACTTCCATATTTATATGAAGCGCTAAAGGATCCAGCCGTTTCTGTGCGTCGTACAGCCGGCGACTGTTTGTCTGATATTGGCGACGTGGAGGCCATTCCTGTGATGGTCGAAGCGCTAAAAGATGCAAGCAAGCTCGTTCGCTGGCGTGCGGCGATGTTTTTATATGAAAATGGCGATGAATCCGTTCTGCCTGCATTAAAAGCAGCCGAAAACGACTCGGAATTTGAAGTAAGCATGCAAGTAAAAATGGCAATTGAACGAATCGAAGGTGGCGAAGAAGCGAAAGGATCCGTTTGGAAACAAATGACGGAGAGTAGAAAGGGATAAATATAGTTATCTTGGAGATTTGAAAAATACAAGTAAAGGTACATCGCTACGAAATAATGAAAGCGTACTAGAAGAACAGCAGTCACCATCGCTGCAATCGCTAGCGGAAGAAGGGAAAACGTGCACGGACGGAAATGGTGTTATCGACTGAATTTAAGCAGATGAAAAGCCGGCTAGGGAACTCTAGCCGGCGTTATTTTATTCCACATCATCCATATGCAAAATGGAATGAAGCGAAATTGCTAAATCTGGATACAAAAAAGACGTTAACACATCTTTCGGGCCGAATACCGCCCGTTTTTGAAACCGTCCGTCTTCTAAGCCAATGACTTCAATCGTTCGATTGCTTGGGTCGACCATCCAATACTCTTTCACACCATTTGCTTCATACAAATAATATTTTTGATTTCGATCTTTAATTCCTGTGCTAGCGGATAACACTTCGATCACGAGATCGGGTGCACCTTGTACTCGGTTTTTTTTCAGTTGAGTTACGTTGCAAATAACGAATAAATCCGGCTGTACAACGGTTTGCGCTTCTTCTTCATTTTTAGCTGCATCGAATTGTACATCAAATGGAGATAAGATGAGGCGACATCCTTGTGCTTTGAAGTAAGGAGCTAAGGCGAGATACAGTTCGCCCACGACATATTGGTGAACATATGAAGGCGATGCAAGCAAATAAGGGATACCGTCAATCAGCTCCCAATTTCCTTCCCATTGTTGAATATCTTTATATGAATACAGACGACCGTGTTGTACTTTTTCCATCTCTCTCACCTGCTTCTTTGTCTTTTTTACATTATATCACAATGAGAGGGAACTTTTTGTATGCGACGAGAATCAAACCTCATCTTTTTCGTTTTTCTACATATTTCGACAAAATTTTGTGCGTATGTTTGCTATAGTAGGATTAATATTTGATCGAGGAGAGATGGATATGATTCGTAAGCTGAATAGGAAGGATCATCATGTTGTGTTTTCTTTTTTAAAGCAAGAGCCGTCACTTAATCTTTTTATTATCGGTGATATTGAAGCGTTTGGATACGAGCAGGAGTTTCAAGAGCTGTGGGGCGACTTTGATGAGGACGGTGCGTTGCGAGCCGTGTTGTTGCGATTTTATGATTCGTATATTCCATATGCTCCGGGGGAGTTTGATATAGAGGGATTTGCTAAAATTATGAGAAATACTGCTCATCCTGTTCGACTTTCTGGAAAAACGGATCTTGTTGCAGCATTTGAACCTCTCTTGCCACTTGGGAAAAAGCGTGTGACGTATTTTTGCGAATGTAACGAAATCACATTTCCGGAAGTAGAAAGCCGCTATGAAATAAAACAAGCAACGATCAATGATGTGGATCGAATAATAGCGTTGCGCAGTCGCATTGCTGAGTTTTCGGTGCTTCCTTCATCGCGAGATATGCTTGTCAAATCGTTAGAGACGAACACAGGTCGCACGTATTATATCGAGGAGGATGGCCGCATGGTGTCGTCTGTCTCGACAACGGCAGAGAATACGCTGTCTGCGATGGTTGTCGGTGTTTGTACGGATCCGAATGATCGACAAAAAGGGTATGCAAGCGAAATAATGAAACGTGTCATCCAAGACTACATTCGCTCAGGCAAAACGTTATGTTTATTTTATGATAATCCGAGTGCAGGACGTATTTATAAACGACTTGGTTTTTCCGATATCGGCATGTGGACGATGTATGGGTGACATATGGCTTTTGCTTGCGGTTTTGCGTATATGTTGAATATAAACAAAATGAAAGGTGCGGATGCATATGCCATTATATTTTGCGTACGGCAGTTGCATGTCGTTTTCGGACTTAGAAAGAACGACAAGTTTTGAGTACGTTGGAACGGGAATTGTTTTTGATTATCGCCTCGCATTTTCGGTATATTCGCGTACGAGACAAGGTGGGGTCGCTGATATCGTATATGCTCCGAGAGAAAAAGTGGAAGGAATTTTGTTTGAAGTGCCGGACTTTAAGCAGTTAGACAAACGAGAAGGACATCCGAATTTTTATCGGCGTCGCGAAATTGAAGTGTGGGATGAACAAGCGAAAACGATGCGAGTAGCTAGTACGTATGAAGTTGTTCACAAAAAAACAGTTGAAATTCCGCCGTCTCTTGAGTATGCGAACATTTTGCTAGAAGGGGCGAAACGATTGTCTAAGTCATACCAGCAACAGTTGCAAGCACATATCTCTTCACTTTGGGAAAAAGAAAAAACAACAGGATGACTATATGTAGCCTGCTGAGGTGAGCGAAGATGAAATCGTTTCAAGTGTTCGTATATGGGACGTTGCTGCAAGGGGAGTCGAATCATCATGTTGTTGCCCCGTATGTTGCACATATCGAGAAAGGTGCTGTATGTGGTTGGCTTCATAGCGTTTATGATTTGTACCCGGCTTTAGTGCTTGATCCGTCTGCTCCTCCTGTGGAAGGGGAATGGCTGACGGTGAGCGAAAAAGGACTAAGGGCAATGGATCAGCTTGAAGGATATGACGGAGAAGGAAAGCACAACGATTATGAACGAGTATTCGTGACAGATGTAAACGGAAAGACGGCCGGATTTGTGTATGTATACTCAAGCGAGCGAGCGAAACATTTGCCACGAATTGGAACGTCGTGGAGAGCGTATAGGCAGTCGCGAAAAACATAAGAGACAAGAGAAGCGTGAAGTGTGCAAGTTTTTGACGCACTTCACGTTTTTCTATTGTTACATATGTGAATATAATAGAGGGGTGGATGCGTTCACTGAAAAAATGGAAATGAAGAGAGGGAAATACGGTGCAGCTTGGAGCGGTTGTCATTCAAGGAGAAAATTTATTGCTTATCGTCAGTTTGCTTATGACGTACGTGTTTTTTTACTACGGTTTGTTTGTTTTAAAAGCGGAACGAAATGTGATGGATGTTATTTTTAACAGTTTCATATATGGCTTGGTCATATGGAAAGTGAGTTACGGTATTGTGCATCCGAACGTGGTGTTACAAAATCCGTTAACGCTCCTTTATTTCAACGGTGGCGTTGTTGGCCTTGTTTTAGCAGCAATATTTATTGTCGTGTATACATATTGGCAACTGAAAAAACAACACATTTCGTTCGATGTTTATATTCGTTCGGTCACTCCTATATATTTCGGGTACTGGGTCGTATTCATGGTGGTGAAAGGAAGTGAATTTTCGGAATATCGCTTCATTTGGCTACAAGCTATCGTAGCTCTTATTTTTTTCGTTGTCTCTTCTCGTACAAAAACGAAGCAAAAGCTCGGACAATTGCTTGTTTTGTTCCATATTTTCGCGTCTATCTTTATATTCGCACCAATATCGGACACGACAAACGAAGTCACGTCGGAGCAATCGGGTACAAACGTTGGAATTAATGTTGGAAAAATGGCTCCGGATTTTGAATTAATGACGTTAAAAGGAGAAAAAGTACAGTTGTCTCAATTTCGAGGGAAGAAAGTGATTTTAAATTTTTGGGCGTCGTGGTGTCCGCCGTGCCGTGCAGAAATGCCAGAGATGCAGCGATTTTATGAACAGCATGGACAACATGTCGCCATTGTAGCTGTCAACTTGACGAATAAAGAAAAAAATCGTCAAGCCGTTGAGACGTTTATTAACGAAAGAGGAGTGTCATTCGATATTATGTTTGATGAGCAAGGAACGGTTAGTAAAACATATGAAGTCATCACCATTCCGACCTCGTACATTATTGATGAACACGGAGTCATTCTCCATAAACATGTGGGCCCCCTTTCATATGATATGATGAAACGAACCGTTTTGTCGGAATGAGCTCGGTCGTTTCGTATGTTGAGCGAACAGCCTTTATGTCTGTTCGCTCATTTGGTGTGCTCGGCATGGGTGCAATCTCTAGGGTGAAAGTCCCGAACTGCGAAGGCAGAAGTAGCAGTTAGCCTAACGCAAGGGTGTCCGTGGCGACGCGGAATCTGAAGGAAGCGAGCGGCAAACTTCCGGTCTGAGGAACACGAAC
>NZ_JBPODS010000010.1:0-98706 GCF_051200995.1 Anoxybacillus eryuanensis
AAACTTCGCCCGTCCTGCAAAAAAGTTTTTGTACGCTTGACACACATCTTTTATGGCTTGTTTTGTGATGTTGTTGGAATAATTGTTGAGCCAACTGTACTCTTTCGTTTGTTTGAGCCGCGTTAATCTTTTTCTTAATTCACCATCATTTAAAAATTTACCGCCTTGTTTATGATTTTCTTGTTGTTGTGCTAAGGCAAAATTATACGCCCACCTTGCTACACCAGCGCACTCAAATAATCTTGTTTGTTGTTTATGATTAGGAAGTAGCATAACTTTAAATGTTTTAATCATTTTCAGTTAGCTCCTTAATCATCTTCTTGGCTTTATTTGCTCTTTTGCCTTGTAATTTTTTATAAATTGTATATAGAGTTTTATGGATTTTCACAAAAATATTTTAACAGTTACTAACCCCCCCTACTTTTTTGCTGTTTCGCTTTTATGCGTTAAATTATACAAATATATTTTCTAAATATCAAGCAAATTCTAAAAAATAAATAAAAAACGGTGCTTACATCGCACCGCTTTGAGAGATGACTTGTTCTTTTAACGCGCGTCTTAAAATTTTTCCAGTCGTATTTTTTGGCAACTCTTCCAAAAATTCAATCGAACTGGGTACTTTATATTTTGCTAAATGCTCGCTACAATAAGCGATAAGCTGTTGTTCAGTTAGCTGTTTATTTTTGCTTACGACAAAACATTTGACCGCTTCTCCAAAATTCGGATCCGGTACACCAATCACTGCGGCCTCAACGACATCTGGGTGGCTGTAAAGCACTTCTTCCACTTCACGAGGATATACGTTATATCCTCCGACAATAATCATATCTTTTTTCCGATCAACAATATAAAAATACCCTTCTTCGTCCATCTTCGCTAAATCGCCTGTATATAGCCATCCGTCCCGAATCGTATGCGCTGTTTCTTCTGGCATTTTATAATATCCTTTCATGACGTTCGGGCCCCGTACGATGAGTTCCCCTACTTCCCCAACAGGCATTTCTTCTCCTAATTCATTGACAATTTTATTTTCGACATTCATAATGCTCGTTCCGATCGAGCCTGGTTTGCGCGGACGATCAAGTGGATTAAAGCATGTCACCGGTGAGGCTTCCGATAAACCGTACCCTTCAGAAACGATCACGTGAAATTTTTTCTCAAAGTTTTTCAATAACGCAACCGGCATCGATGCGCCGCCCGAAATACATAGACGAATGTGTGCGAAATCTTCTGCCTTGCCGTCTGGATATTGATATAAAAAGTTATACATCGTCGGTACGCCTGCAAACACCGTCGCTTTTTGTTCGCGCGCTACTTTAAACACTTCTGCCGGACTAAATTTAGGAAGAATAAGCACCGTTCCACCGTTCATGAGTGGCGCATTGAGCGCAACCGTTAAACAAAATACATGAAACATCGGCAACGTCGCAATCACTCGGTCATCTTCATGAATTTTTAAATAATCCGCGACATCTTGGGCGTTGCTGTATAAATTTTTATGTGTCAACATCGCTCCTTTCGGTTTTCCAGTCGTCCCTGATGTATATAAAATAACTGCCACATCATCATCGTCGAGTACTGGACCATCGAACGGAACATCACCTATCGCAAGCACATTTGTAAACGATTTCATTTTTTTCGGCACAACAACGCCTTGTTCTTTTCCTTGTGGTGTTTCGCAAATGATGATGTGCTCGACATTTGGCAGGCGCCCATCAAGCTTCATCAGCGTCGGAATGACTAGGTCAAGCGCAATGACAACCTTGACATCACCGTTCGTTAAAATGTAATGAATTTCATCAGGTGTGTAGATTGGGTTAATTGGAATCACTGTCGCCCCTGTGCGCATCGCACCGTACAAACTGACGATAAAATACGGTGAATTGCCTAACAAAAGTGCCACATGATCCCCTTTGTTTACCCCGAGCTTTGCTAGCCCGCTCGCAAACTTCATGATCGCACCGTTCAATTCACCGTACGTTGCAGACGTCTGCTCAAACACATACGCCTCCTTTTCCGGCTTTTGCGATGCAATTTGCTGTAACCGTGAAACTAAATTCATCTTCCCCACCCCTTAGTGAATGAATGATCATTCATTTTAAAATTAAAAAAATTCTAAATGTATTATATTTTAAAAAAGAACAACAAGCAAGCAAAAAACATACGTGTCACATGTTTGGACGTGTGAAATATCGTTTAAGACGAATACGATAAGCAAATGTATGCCGTTCAAACGAAACGGCTAATAACAAAGGGCTCCCGCAATATTGAGGAGCCTTTAAGCGTTTCATTGCTCGATCAGTTTTCCATCTGAAAGATAAACGACTTTGTCGCAAGCGTCAAGTACGCGCTCATCATGAGTAACCATCACAGCCGCCTTATTTCTTCGTTTCACTTCATCGCGCAACATTTGGACGACAACACGCCCCCGCTCAGCATCAAGACTTGCCGTCGGTTCGTCGGCTAAAATAATCGCCGGATCATTCATAAAGGCACGTGCAATCGCAACGCGTTGCCTTTCTCCACCCGATAACTGATTCGGATAATGATGCTTTCGCTGAAAAAGATGAAGTTGAGCAAGTAGTCCATCCGCGCGTTGCTCTGCCTCTTTACGATTTCCTTTCGCTAACTGTTGAACGAGCAACAGCTGATCGCGAACAGTTAAATACGGCACAAGGTTTGCTGCCTGAAAAATAAAACCGATTTTTTGCAAGCGAATCGCGCTCATTTCTTTTTTCGATAGCTGTTGAATTTCCGTTCCGTCGATGATGACTCGACCGCTTGTCGGTGAAAGAAGCGCTCCTGCAATAGACAAAAACGTACTTTTTCCAGATCCAGATGGGCCAACAACAGCAACAAACTCTCCTTCTTTCACCGAAAAAGAAACGTGATGTAACACCGTCACTTTCTGTTCTGCATCTTCATACGTTTTCGTCACACGATCAAGCACTAACAACTCATTCATGCAGCAACCCTCCCGATCGCATCGATAGCATCTACTTTTGCTACTTGATATAACGATAAAAACGTCCCAAGCATCGATAAAACGATAAATAGTGTACCATAAATCCATATGAAAAGAATCGGAAGTTCAAACGGTATACTCTCTGGTAATAAGAGAGACATACCATACGTGCATATGACGCCAACGGCAACACTTGCGCTCGTTAAAAGAAACACTTGTGAAAAAATCGTTTTCGCTAAATAGCTAAACGTCGCGCCAATCGCCTTCAATATACCGAACTGATTTATTTTTTGGATCGTTATAACATAGAAAAAAACAGACGATAAAATGGCGGCGATGATAAAAAGAAAAACGATCATTAGTTGCAAAGAGCTTTGCTCCTCTTTGTAACCCGGAATTCCTTTCAAAGCCTCATCTTTCGTTATTACTTTTACGTTAGATAACTCATCTTCAATTTTCTTTACTTTTTCTGTATTTGTTAAAGCAATAACCGTGAAAAAATGTTTTTCTTTTTGCATGTTTCTCCAGCCATCAAGTGGAACGTGTATGACCGGCGTATGACTAAATGTTTGCTTTTCACTAAATCCTTTAATCGTAAACGTAATTCCCGATCTCTCGTCTTTTATGCGATCACCGATATGAAAACCAGCCTGCTTAAACGATTGGTCTACAACTACTTCATCTGCTTTTAAATGCCGAAACGCTTTTCCTTCCACCACTTTCGGATCCAAATAAGAAGCTTGTTCAATCCCGAAAAATGTAGCGTCTGTTTTATTTTTTCCATTATCCGACGTCACTCCGGTCATATAAATGCCGACAGGAACAGCTTTCGTCTTTTGTACGTATTGTTCGACTTTCTCGACTGTTCTTTCTGACAATATAGAGCGACTAAGTTTGCCATCGGCGTCTTTTTCAATGACAAAATAGTGCGCAGACATTTGTTGAATAGCGGAAGCGTTATCGACAGCCAATCCTTGAGCTAGTCCCGAAACGAACAAGACGAGCCAGACGATGAGCGCCATAATAAACCCGATTAAGCTATAGCGCAGCTTAGCGTATTTCATTTCTTGCACGGCTAAAAGCATTCCATTCACCTCTCCTACAACGATATTCGTTACATCGTTCAGTATAAAAAGGAAAGATGAACAGAAGATGAACGAGCGATTACATTTTTCGCAATTGGACGATAAACATCGTCCCTTCCCCAAGCTTACTTTTTACTTCAATTTGTCCGTCATGAAGGTCGATAATTTTTTTAACAATCGATAAACCGAGACCGCTCCCTTCCTTTTTACGTGTGCGCGCCTTATCCACCTTATAAAAACGGTTGAAAATATACGGTATATCTTCTTCGGCAATCCCGATACCTGTATCTTCAATTTCAACGATGCCGTACTCGTCTGTCTCTTTTATTCGAACGGAAATCGTCCCACCTGTTTCTGTGAACTTGATACTATTTATGAATAAATTTAACCACACTTGTTGCAGTAAGTTTTTATCCCCTTTCACGAGAACAGGGAGTAATTCTAAATCGAGCGCTAACTCTTTGTCGCGCCATTGCCATTCTGTTGACATGATGACTTGTTTCCATTGAACAGAGAGATCAATTCGTTCTTTTTTTATTTTATCTCCTTCTCTATCAAGAAAAGCGAGCGTAAGCAACTGTTTACTTAACACCGATAGTCGTCTACTTTCCTCTTCAATAATCGATAAATAATACGTTTTTTGTTGTTCTGAAAGACGCTCATTTTGCAACGCTTTTGCAAATCCTTGAATGGAAGTTAGCGGCGACTGAATCTCATGTGAAACGTGAGAAACAAACTGCTGTCGCATATTTTCAATATTCGATAACTGGCTTGCCATTTGTGAAAAATGTTTCGCCAGTTGACCAATTTCATCGTCTCTCTTTACTTGCAGCTGAATATGGTAATGCCCTTTCGCAATCATTTTCGTTGCTTTCGTTAACTGTTCAAGCGGCTTCACTAAATAGCGTGTGTTTAGTAAAACAAAAAAGACGCTCAATACAATCGCGAACAAAAGTAAAAGAGCAAAAAAAATGCGCATCTCCCAAAATTGCCATTCGACATTCGGACGAATAAATAACGCTATTTTCTCGCCAGCAATCGTGATCGGCACACCGATCGTATTGCGCAACTCGTTATCAAAAAATCCTGTCACGAACAATCCGATCGGGAAATGTGCAATTCCATGATATACGTTCCCTCTCAAAACGCTTTCTACATCGTCTTCATTTATTTCTCCCCTTCGAAAGCTCCCGCCATAGCATGTTCGCTCTTTTTTATCATTCACTAAACAAATTTGATATCCTAAGTTTCCAATATGTAAAAAGTAATCATCTCGATTGATTTCACGATGTTGCTGAACGAACTGAGCGATGTGCAACGCAACTTCAGCAACCTTTTTGTCATTTTCTCTTTTCAACTGCAATTGATAATAAACGTTTGCAGCAATAAATGAAAATATACCGCTGACCATCATTACAAGCAACGTCGTTACAACAACGCGAACATAAAGTGTCTTCATCGTCTTTTGGGCGACTTCTTTCTTTAACGTCGCGCCTTCCACCTTTCTTTGCTCGTTTTATTTTATATGTAATCGATACCCGACACCGCGAACAGTTTGAATGACAAAATCATCGCTGTCGGCAAACCGCTCACGAATTCTTTTAATATGAACATCAATCGTCCGCTCATCGCCTTGAAAATCAATTCCCCAAATGAGTTGAATAAGTTCTTCACGCGAAAATGTTCGGCCTGGATAACTTGCGAGTTGAGCAAACAGTTCAAATTCTTTCAACGGCAACATATACACTTTTCCATCGGAATATATTTCATAACTTTTGCGATTGATCGTCGTTCCTTTCACTTGAATGATGTGTTCACTTACCATTTGGTATCGACGCAACAATGCTTTTATCCGAAACAACAGCTCCTTTGGCTCAAATGGCTTCGTCACGTAATCATCCGTCCCAGCCATATATCCTTTTTCTTTGTCCACAAGCTGATCTTTAGCTGTTAATAAAATAACAGGCAGATCGTAATGTTTGCGTATTTCTTCACACAACTGATAACCATCTTTATTTGGCATCATAATATCAATAATCGCTAAGTGAATCGTTTGATGATTAAGCACCATCAATGCCTCTTCTCCATCCGCCGCTTCATGCACAACGTATCCCTCTCTCGACAAATAAAGTTTTAACAATTCGCGGACGTGAATATCATCATCAGCTACTAATATATGAATCATGCAATATCCCCCTACTATTCCTCTATTAAAACCGCTCGTTGTACGGGTGGGCAGTATGTTGCTGCAACATTTGTTTCATACAAATAATATTTTTTTCCATCTACCAATAACGTGTTCACATCGATCATTTCGCATTGCTTTCCTTCGTTTTTTAAATGTTGTACAACTGCATGCATAAAGCTGTTTTTATCAAAATACCTTTCATTTAATTCAATAACGATTTTACGTTTTGTATGAAAAAAATGACGAAACATTTCCATCCCTCCCTTTATCTTTGTTGTTTCGCGAAAAATAGCGCCATCAAACCGATCAAAAGAAACAACCATCCTCTAATCATTTCCAATGTGTCATAGTAAAAAAAAGATTTTATTATCACAACAAAACCATATATGAAAAATGGTACTCCAAGAAATAGAAAATACAAAAATCTTGTCTTATTCGTCATAGACCACCATCCTCTGTCTCATTCATATTTTACCATAAAATAAAAAAAAGGGGATCTCCCCTCAAAACGATAGTGAGCGCATTTGGCTATCTGTTGCCCGCAACAGTTCCCCCCATGTTTGATAACCGCGCATGCGGAATTGTTCTAATAGCTCAACGAATAAATACGCGGTCGTGAGCGCATCACCGATGGCGGAATGTCGGTCGTACATGCGCGTGCCGAACGCTTGGGCATAGCGCTCTAAATCACGCATATCATATGACGGTGCAATAAAACCAATTAAATCGAGCGTATCGATAAACGTCGGCTTGCGAAATTTTATTTTTTCACGGCGCAATTCGTGCTTCATAACAAATAAGTCAAACGAAATGTAGTGACCAACAAAACATACACTTTGTTTTTGTTCAACAAACTGGAAAAATTGTTGTAGTGCTTCAAGTGCTATAGGCGCATGTTGCACTTTTTCCTCGGTAATATTCGTTAGTTCAACAATAACTGGTGGAATGTCGCGATTTGGGTTGACGTACGTATGAAACGTTTCGTCTTCAAGCACGTTCGTCCCTTTTACTTGCACCGCACCAATTTCAATTAATCGATCTACGGTTGCCACATTAAATCCCGTCGTCTCTGTATCAAAAACCGTAAAAACAACGTCATCGATCGGTGTCGATAATGGGATGTTATCATTTAGCTTATAGTCCATCGCCTTTCGTAAAAAAAACATCATCATCCCCCTCAAAAATGAGAAAATAATTGTGCTTGCAGTTGCTTTAACGTTTTTAAGCTTAAAATCAGTTCATCTTTTTCACGCGTTGTCATCGTTGTAAACGACAAGACAGACGATGATTGTTTATTTGCTTTATAGTGATTCCATTTATGGCGAATGTAAATGGATAACACGTTTTCCGCCGCTTTCTGTACATCCTTCGCAAACGATGGAGACAACACTTGTTTTTCTTTTAGTTTCTCGATTCGCTCAAACGGCGTACCGCATACAATCCCATGAATTAACCCTAAAATTTGCACGCTATGGTGGTAAGGAAATAGTACTTCTTTTTTCATATCAATCGTTTTCCGTTCAAGTCCAAAAATCGAACGAATCGGGCGATCGAGCGTTGGAATTTCATTTTGCCTTTCCATCTCAACAAGGCGAAAAAAGAAAATTTTTGCCCGATTTAACTGCCCGCGAATTTGTTGTTCAAACGTACGGTGCAAATCAATGTCCCCATATATAAATCGATACGAAAAAAAGTTTTGCGCTAACAACAAATTGTCATTTGTCGCGTGAATCATCCATTCACGCAATCGGTCTCTCCACGTCTCTAGCGAACCGCGCCACGCTTCTTCACTCGCCATCATTTTCCCTTTGCATCGCTCATATCCAGCTTTCTCCATGACACGTACAATCGCCTCACCAAGCTTCGCAAAATACGATGCATGTTCGTCACTTTCATACACGAGAAAATGGTCTTGATCGGTAAGTAAAAACTGCTCTCTCCGTCCACTTGATCCCATTTGGTAAAAGGCGAAGCGACACGGAGGTTCGCCTACTTCGTTTAGCGCTAACGCCATACAACGTAAGACGAGCCGATCGTATAGTTTCGTAATCATATTTAAACATTGGGAAATCGGCACTTGATCGCGCAACATCGTCGCCAACAACTCATAAATCGCCGTTTTTACTTTTGGCAACGTCTGTTCATCGGAATGATCAATTTGTTGAATCATCCGCATGATGCTTTCGTTTTTCTTCCTCATTAAGTCGGAAAACGTGACAATTCCTTGTACTTTTCCATCATCTACAACAGGCAAATGTTTTACCCCGCGTTCAATCATCATCGCAAGTGCATCATAATAATACGCAAATCGTGAAATCGTTGCGACGTCCTTCGTCATCACGCGTTCAACGACTGTATCATACGGAAGCGATTGTCCTAGCACACGCTCGACAAGATCCGTTTCTGTTAAAATCCCACATAACTTTTGTTCATCTGTCACGACGATCGAACTAATATGAGTGGCCGCCATTTTTTTCGCCGCTTCTTGCACAGTTGCGCTCGGCGGAAGGGTCACAACATCGCGAATCATTACATCCTGGACAGGAACAACAAACGATGTAGAATCACCAAATTTCCGCGCCTGCTTAATTTGTTCTGCAAGCGACACATACACATCTTTTAAACGGACACATGCCTGTGTAAGCAAATAATCATGCACGTTCGGATCATCCCACAACCGCGATAAAACAGAAAACGGAATAATTAACACTTCGCATCGTTCCGCTGCCCTGACCGCGACAAGCTCTTCTTTGCCTCCTTTGGATGCACCTAAAAAATCGGCTAAGCTTGAAAAACCGATTAGTCCCCCTTTTTGCACAACTTCGAGCACTTCATCATATCCTTCATGCTCGACATATACTTCCGCCACCCCATTTAACAACAAGACGAGTCCTTTACGTTGCTCATTTTTCCCTAAAATCGTATCGTCTTTTTCAAACGTTTTTTGTTCACATTGAGCAACGAGTCGATCAATTTCTTCATGTGATAAACTGCTAAATAGTGGATGCATCTCTATCCCCTCCCTTATAAAAACGGCATCTGTGTACACAGATGCCGAACGTATTATCTCATCCACACTTGACCGTCTTTATATGTCATTTGCTCTGGATAACGAAGGTCATATACTTCTTCTTGCACAGATTGCGAAGGCTCTTTTGTCATTAACGAAACGACGATATTTGCTAACATGGCTGCAACCGCACCAAATACCCCTGCACCTGTATCAACAATACCCGCAATGGAAAAACCACCATACTTCGCCGCTAAAATGTAGCCCAACGAAACGGCTAAACCGACAATCATACCTGCAATGGCCCCTGCAGCGTTCGAACGTTTCCACCACACACCAAGTACAAGTGCTGGGAAGAATGTGCTTGCTGCAATAGCAAACGCCCATGCAACAATTTGCGTAATTACGCCCGGTGGGTTTAAAGCGACTAAACCAGCTAATACCGTAGCAGCAACGATTGAAATGCGCGCAACGAGCAAACGATTTTGCTCTGATGCATTTGGACGTAAAATGCGATAGTAAATGTCATGAGCAAACGATGACGAAATAGCAATCATTAAGCCGCCTGCTGTCGATAACGCTGCTGCCATCGCTCCTGCTGCTACTAAGCCGATAACGAACATGCCAAGGTTTGCAATTTCTGGTGTTGCCATAACGACAATGTCGTTGCTAATGACCATCTCTTGCCATTGTAAAATACCGTCACTATTTGCATCCGCAATTTGCAATTTTCCTGTGTTAATCCATTTCTCTGTCCAAGCTGGCAATTCGCTAATTTTTTGACCGACAACATTTTTAATTAAAATGAAACGTGAAAACGCTGCATACGCAGGTGCTGATAAATAAAGTAAACCGATAAATAAAAGTGCCCATGCACCTGACCAACGTGCCGCTTTCATCGTTGATACCGTATAAAAGCGAACGATGACGTGCGGAAGACCAGCTGTTCCAGCCATTAATGTAAACATAAGTGCAAGGAACTGCCACTTACTACCTTTCAAAAATGGTTCTGCATACTGTGAAATACCTAATTGCTGATCTAACTCTTGAAACTGACCAACAATTTTTCCGTAAGAAAGCCACGGAATCGGGTTTCCTGTCAACTGGAGCGACATGAAAACGACCGGAATTAAGTATGCGATGATTAAAATAACGTATTGCGCAACTTGCGTCCATGTGATTCCTTTCATTCCACCAAACGCTGCATAAAACGCAATTAACACAACACCAATCATCGTACCGACTTTTGCGTCTACTTCAAGCAAACGTCCAATAACAACTCCTGAACCAGAAAGCTGTCCGATCGAGTAAACGAATGAGATGATGATCGTACAGAGAGCTGCAATTACACGAGCCGTATGACTTTCAAAACGGTCGCCAATAAACTCTGGTACTGTATAACGACCGTATTTCCGAAGTTGTGGAGCAAGTAAAAACGTCAACAATAAGTATCCACCTGTCCACCCCATAATGTATGCAAGACCGTCATACCCTAACAACATAATCGTACCGGCCATACCGATAAATGACGCTGCGCTCATCCAATCTGCTGCGATCGCCATTCCGTTTGAAAACGGCGAAATACCACGACCTGCGACATAGAAATCAGACGTTTCTTTCGCTTTGTTATAAATAGCAATCCCAATATATAATGCAAATGACGCAATAATAATGGATAAAGACACGAGAAATTGTGTATCCATGATGCTCCCCCTTCCCCTTTGTTCTCTTAATGATCGAGCGCTTTTCCAGCGCTTAATTGTTCATTTTTCTCTTCGCTAATGCCGTATTTTTTATCGATGCTGTCGCTTACTTTTGCGTTAATAAACAACAAAATAATGAACGTGACTACTGCACCTTGTGCCCCCATAAAATAATGGAACGGAAAACCGTTGAATGTCATGGCTTTAAACGACTCTGCAAACATGACAACACCGAATGAAACAATAAACCAAATAATCAAGAAAATAACAATTAATCGCACACGTTCACGAAAGTACGAATCAGCTACTTTTTTATCAATTTGTTTCAAACAAACACACCCCCAAGTTAAAAATAAATTTGACCGTTTCAAAAAATGGAGCTGGGAACGTTATGACTTCAAATAAAAAGTAAGCGAAGACTGACAAGAATGGAATGAGTAAAAAGAAAGGTTTTTGCTTGCGAAAAGCAACATACAAGCTCACGATCGTAATCCCTAAGATGAGGTAAAACACAATCAAACAAATACCCCCTTCAACTTGTAAGCGTTATCATTTTATTTTAACACCCACCTCCTAACACGTGTTACTAAATTTTAAGAAAATTCTAACACACCCATATTATCTCTACTTTTCAATCTATCGTCAAGCACCTGTTCAAAAAATTTTCAAAATTTTTATTCTGTATTATAACAAATACAACAAAGAATCTAACTGAAAAAGGCTAATCCCAAACTGTAAACATGTTTTGAGATTAGCCCCATCATCTCCATTTACTCTATAAAAGGAAATTTAATATCAAAAAAGTATAAAATAACAAGTATAGTGGTCAAAACAAGCGTTTGAATGCTGTCACGTTTAAGTAAAACGCGATGCGAAGGTTTACACTCTTGTTTTGATGTCCAGCGATGAGTAACATAGGAAGAAAACAAAAACCAACAAAAAATAACTATATAGCTAACTATTCCGTATTGCCACCACGTCATTTGAATCACCTAAAAAGAGAGGTAGACAATCACTTATTCTTCCCACGTCCATCTTGTTTTTGCTAATTGCACATCGCCGTGGAAAATCGTTTTTGCTTCGCTGACAAGCTGTTCGATGTTTCCGAAATGAGGCAAGTGCGTCAGTAACAACGTTCCAACCTCAGCATCACGAGCGATCGTAGCTGCTTCTTCGCTCGTCATATGTCCTGCCTGTTTGGCGTTTTGTCCTGCGTAAAAGTTGCATTCACAAATGAGCAAATGTGCATGTTTCGCAAAAGGAACAAACTGCGGTAAATAGCTCGAATCCGCTGTATACACAACCGTTTTTCCTCCTGCTTCTATGCGCATCGCATAACAAATCGCCGGATGTTCCGTTTGCATAAACGAAATCGTAAATGGACCGATGTGAATCTTCTTATTCGGATCATATGCCACCGCTTTTGTCACTCCTTTATGCCCAAGACGCGCAAATCCATCACGATCGAGCGAATGGCCGTAAATGGAAAGTTCCGTCAAATCTATACCTAAATTTTTCTTAATAAGCCGCGCGTATTGAAGCGGACCAATGTCTGCCACGTGATCGTGATGATAATGCGATACGATCACCGCATCAATTTGTTCAATATCAATGACGTTTTGCAGTTGGGCTAACGCTCCGCTTCCGCAATCGACTAACAAGCGAAACCCATCGTGTTCAAATAAATAACATGACGTTGCTTCATTTTTTTTCGGAAATGCACCCCAATAACCGATGACTGTCACCTTCATATGTATTCACCTTCCTGACAAAAATGTGTACAACTACACAATACCAAATTTCCGAACGAATTTCACACATATAAATGTTATAAAACAACTATTGACAAAAGGCAATCTGTTATAATACAATAAAATCAACAAAAACGAAGGGGTTGGGGAGTATGCTAGAAAAAATGTCTGAATTTTATAAAAAGTTACCACCAAAAACATGTTGTGAATGTGGTAAAGAAATGGAAGAGCAACATGAATGCTATGGAAACATTTGTGTTCAATGTTTAAACGTCTCTTGCTAAGAAAAGCGCAAAGCGCCCGCCTATCGGTGAAGAGCGCACAAGCCCCACCGAGGAGGCTGTTGCCGCCACAGTGTGGGGCGAAGCGACTCGAGCCGATGGCGCTTGGAGCTAGACATCAATTCTTTAAAAAAGCAGCCTGCGTGGCTGCTTTTTACTTTAACTTATATACACGTGCTTCATACGGTTTTAGCACGATCGTGTCAATGGATTCATTTTCATCGACCGCATAGTTGCTGATGAGCAATTGTTTTTCCGTAAACGTGATGTGTGCTGGCAATGTAAATGTCGGTTGCTCGCTACTAAAGTTTGTAATGACAAGCAACTGTTCATTGTTGAACTTGCGCACGTATGCATAAATTTGTTCATCATCTTCAAGCAATAGCTCGTATGAACCGTACACGATAATTGGATGCTCTTTTCGAAGACGAATGAGCTTTTTATAATAATGGAATACCGAGTTTTCATCTTGTAACGCTTGTTCGACGTTAATGTCTCGGTAATTCGGATTCACGTTAATCCATGGGGTGCCTGTTGTAAATCCTGCATGTTGTGTCGCATCCCATTGCATCGGTGTGCGCGCATTGTCGCGACCACGATAATGAATCGCTTTTAAAATTTTGTCTGGGTCTTCCCCTTTATTGACGACAACATCGTTCCATAAATTTATCGTTTCGACATCGCGATAATATTCGATCGACGGGAAAGCGACGTTCGTCATGCCGATTTCTTGACCTTGATAAATGTATGGCGTTCCTTGCATCATATGTAGCCATGTGGCTAACATTTTTGCGCTTTCCACACGATACGTTTTGTCATCGCCAAAACGCGAAACAGACCGTGGTTGATCGTGATTTTCTAAATAAAGCGAGTTCCACCCTTTTCCATGCAATTCAACTTGCCATTTGCTCACAATTTTTTTCAAATCAGTCAACTTCCACGGCTGAATGTCCCATTTTCCAAGATGACTTCCCGGTTTTGAGTCAACGTCCATATGCTCAAATTGAAACAACATGTTCATGACGCCGTCTTGCTCGTTCGTAAACCGAATCGCATCGTCTGTCGTGACCATCGGTGTTTCTCCGACCGTCATAATGTCGTATTTGCTTAACACTTTTTCTTTCATTTCACGCAAATAGTCCATTAATTTTGGACCGTTGACAAAATATTGCCCACCCCATTGATAACGGTCATTCGGATTCGTCACCGGAGCATCTGGCAATCCTTCCACTTTCGACAATAAATTAATCACGTCCATGCGGAATCCATCAATGCCACGGTCTAACCACCATGTCATCATGTTGAAAATTTGTTCGCGTACCTTTTCATTTTCCCAGTTTAAATCTGGTTGTTTTTTCGAAAATAAATGTAAATAATATTCTCCAGTCGCTTCGTCGTACTGCCATGCTGAACCGCTGAAAAACGATTGCCAATTGTTTGGCTCTTTTCCGTCTTTTCCTGCACGCCAAATGTAATAGTCGCGATACGGGTTATCTTTTGACTTGCGCGATTCGATAAACCAATGATGCTCATCAGACGTATGGTTGACGACTAAATCCATCACTAATTTCATGCCGCGTGCATGCATTTTGGAAAGAAGCTCATCCCAATCAGCAAGCGTGCCGAACTCGTCCATAATGTCTTGATAGTCACTAATGTCATAACCGTTATCATCGTTTGGTGACTTATATACAGGCGATAACCAAATGACATCAACACCAAGTTCTTGTAAATAATCTAATTTTTCGATAATACCTCTTAAATCGCCAATCCCATCCCCGTTCGAATCTTTAAAACTGCGCGGATAAATTTGATATACAACCGCTTCTTTCCACCATTGTTTCGTTTTTGGAATCGATTCCATTTTCTTTTCCCCTCTCCGCTATTCTTTCACTGAACCAGACGTTAAACCAGACACAATGCGACGTTGGAATAATAATACCATAATGACGAGCGGGATGGTGACGATAACGGTCGCAGCTGAAATCTCCCCCCATGGAATCGTATATTGTCCTTGGAACATCGCAATACCGACTGGCACCGTTTTATAATTTTCCGCAGTGTTGATGGTTAAAGCGAATAAAAATTCGTTCCAAGCCGCGATAAAAACAAGAATAGATGTCGTAAAAATACCCGGTACGGCTAATGGCAAAATGACTTTAAAATACGTTTGAAGCGGTGTTGCTCCGTCCATTTTTGCCGCTTCTTCTAAATCAAACGGAATTTTACGGAAAAACGTCACTAATAACCAAATCGAAAGTGGTAACGCAAACGTTGTATATGGAATAATTAATCCTAAATAACTATTTGTTAACCCAAACTTTTTCACAAACATATAAATTGGTGAAATTGTTGCGATTTGCGGAAACATGGATACCGATAACACAATACCGAGAATAACTGACTTTCCTTTAAAATCTAAACGGGCAATCGCATATGCCGCAAACGCTGCCACAAATACGGTATATACGGTTGTAATTGTCGCGATGACTGTACTGTTCCATAAATATTTTAAAAACGGATAATTGACAAAAACGGAAACGTAACTTTTTAACGTCGGATGGCTCGTAAACCAATTAAACGCTTCTTCACCAAACAATTCACTTAACGGCTTAATCGAGCTTAATAAAATCCATAAAAATGGAAACATGACTAAAAAAACAAAAACAAATAAAAACACATAAAACAATGGACCGGCTTTCTTTTGCATCGTTGCACCTCCTATTTTCGGTCAGAAATGAGGTCAGCACCTAAAAACTTAATGTAAATCGTTGAGATGATCGCTACGCAAATAAAGACGATCACCGCTAACGCTGAACCGCCACCGAAGTTTGTTTGCGAGAACATGACTTTATACGCTAAAATCGAGATCGTTTCTGTCGAGTTCGCTGGTCCGCCGCCTGTTAAAACGAAAATTAAGTCAAATACCCGGAACGCATCAAGCGTACGGAACAAGAGCGCAACGAGAATGCTTGATTTTAAAAGTGGTAACGTAATTTTGACGAACTGTTGCCACTTTGTCGCACCGTCAATTGATGCCGCTTCGTATAGTGAGCTTGGGATCGTTTGCAATCCTGCAAGCAACAATAGCGCCATGTATGGAGTTGTTTTCCATACGTCAGAGAAAATAACAGCAAACATTGCTCCTGTACCCGTTGTTAATAGCTCACTCATATTATTGATAATACCAATATCCGCAAAATATTTTGCGACAATGCCGTTTTGTCCGTCATACAAAAACTTCCACATTAATGCCGATACTGCTGTTGGAATTGCCCATGGAATTAAAATGGTTGCCCGTACAAGTCCTCGGCCAAAAAATGCTTTATTAATTAATAAGGCAATCGCCAAGCCAAGCACTAATTCAATCGATACCGAAATGACTGTAAACACCGTCGTATTCCAAAGTGCTTTCCATAAACGAGCATCAGTAAAGTAGTTTTTATAATGTGCAAGACCGACAAAGTTCGGTTCAATGATTGCTCCGCTTAACCCGTTTGCAAGTCCTGTTAATTTATCTCCTTGCTTTAATTGACCGTTTTCGTTTAACGATTTTAACGTTTGTTTCGTGTCATTGATCGTTTTTATTAAATCTTCTGCCGCCTGTTCATCGATTGGAACAATTTTTATTTCTTCACTTGGCACTTCGAAATTGTTTAAAATTTCGTCTACTTGCTCATATCGTTTCGCTACTTCTTTATCGGCGCGAATTTCTTCATCCACTTGCTGCAACTGTTCATGTAACGATGTCAGTTGCTCTTTTTCCTCACCTGTTGCTTGAGCTACTTCTTGCTTTAATGCGTTCATTAAAAACGGATAACTTTCTAAATATCGTTCTAAGTTTAAGCTGTAATCCAGATGGAGAGAAGATTTCGCTGGGTTGTTCAGACGATAATCAAAAAGACTGAAATAAAATGACTGAATAACCGGCCAAATCGCAACCGCCAAAATGAGCAAGAGCGACGGAGCAACAAGAATATAGGCTAAACGGCGCTCCGATTTTTTTTCGTTTTTCACTCGTTGTTCCCCCTTTATGCAAAGGATTTAGCCTTCAGCGCTCAGATGAGGCTGAAGGCTAACGTGCAACTACTGCATAACTGCTTTAATTTCTTTTTCCATGTTGGCAACTGCTTCTTCAACTGTAATTTGTCCAGCAATCGCTTTTGATACGTTAATTTGAATAATCTCAGATACTTCTGGATAGTTTGGTACAACTGGACGTGGTACCGCTGCATTTAATCCGTTAACAAATCCTTCTTCTGCAAAGAATGGGTTCGCTTTTAACACTTCTTCGTCTTTAAATAACGCTGGAAGCGTTGGTGCTAAACCACCATAGATCGCAGAAATTTTTTGACCTTCTGGACCAGTCATAAACTTCACAAATTCCCAAGCTGCTTCTTTATTTTTCGAATATGCGTTAATTGCTGTCATCCATCCACCTAATGCAGCTGCTGAACCTTTATCACCAGCAGGTAGTGGCGCAACGCCTACTTTATCAACAATTTTTGATTGCTCTGGATCGTTTGCTAACGCGTATTGATATGGCCAGTTGCGAATAAACGGTGATTGCCCTTCAATAAACGCTGTATGAGACTCTGGCTCTGTAAATGTCGTAATGTTGCTTGGTACAACGTCAGATGTTGCAATTTCAACCATTTTCTTCAATCCTTTAATTGTTTCAGGGCTGTTGACGACAACGTTGTTGTTTTCATCAACGATTTTTCCACCGTATGCCGCAATAAATTCAATTGCGTTACATACTAATCCTTCATATTGTTTTGCTTGCATTAAGTATCCGAATTGTGTACCGCCTTTTCCTTTAAACTCACGTGCAGCCGCTAACAATTCATCCCATGTTTTCGGCACTTGATCTTCTGGCACGATATCTTTACGATAGAATAATAGTCCTGTGTCAATAAATTTTGGCATCGCCCATTGTTTTCCGTCGAAGTTTCCAGCTGCAAGCGCACCTTGGTTATATGCGCTTAAATCAATGCCATCTTTTTCAATGAAACGATCAAGCGGGAGAACATATCCGGCTTGCGCAAATTCTGCTGGCCAAATCACGTCTAAATCCATCACATCAATTTCAGATGATTTTGCGTTTAACATTGTCACGTATGCATCATGCTGCGCCCCTGTGTCTGAAGGCATTTCACGAAATTCGACATCAATGTTTGGATATTTTGCTTCAAACGCTTTCACGATTTCGTCTGTCGCTTTTGTTGCATCTTTACCACGAGCATAAACGATTTTTACAACTTCTTCCGATTTTTTTGCATCGTCTTTTTTGTCCGTCGTTTCTTTTTTGTCCGTGTCTTGACCGCCAGAACAAGCTGTCAAGCCGAGCGTAAGCGCTAACAACGCAGAAGAGAATTTTGTTGCCTTCTTCATGAAAAAATCCCCCTTTATTTAATAACTTGAAATGTATGTCAAGCTTCACTTTCATGAAGCTCGCTACCCACTGTCGATGCGCGCACAATAAGCTGAAGTGGAAATTCGTAAATTTCTTTCACTTCATATTTTTTTGTCTGAATTTTTTCTACGATAATATCCACCGCTTTTTGTGCCATTTGTTTGACTGGTTGATGCACAGTTGTAATCGTCGGATTCGTTAGCTCGGTAATCGCTTGATTGTCAAAGCCAACAACAGCTAAATCTTCAGGGATGCGATAGCCACATCTTAACGCTTCAGATATAATGCCAGCCGCCACTTCATCGCTTCCGGTAAATACAGCAGTCGGTCTTTCTGAAAGCGCCATCATTTGATGAAACACGCGCTTTCCATCCGCGATGTGAAACACATCACGAAACGCGTACCGTTCATCGAATGTCAGTTTATATTCTGCTAGCGCTTTTTTAAAGCCGATTTCCCGCGATTGTGCGACATTGCTCCGATAGCCACCAGAACAATAGGCAATTTTCGTATGCCCTCGTTCAAGTAAATGTTTCGTTGCTATGTATCCCCCATACACTTGGTCAAGCCGAACGGTTGGAACGTTTGCACAGTCATCAAACTCATTACAAAGAACAATCGGCCCATACTGTAAAAAAGGTTTTAACTTTTTCCATTCATTTTGAATGGAAGCCAAAATAACCCCGTCAACTTGTTTCGTTTTCAATAAATTCATATAGTTTAATTCTTTTTCCGGCGAATAGCGAGTCTGACAAATAATAAGCTGGTAGCCATGTTCCGCTGCTGCGATTTCCGTCGCTTCTACAAGCTCACTAAAAAACGGATTTGTAATTCGCGGAATAAATAGCGCTAAAATACTTGTTTTTTGATTTCGCAAACTTCTCGCCGATGAATTAGGTACATATCCTAACTTCTCCATCGCTTCAAGCACGAGCTTTCGTTTCTCTTCTGACACGTACGGGTGATTGTTTATGACGCGCGAAATCGTCGTCCGTGAAAGCCCTGTTAGCTTGGCGACATCTTCAATCGTCGCCATCCTTCCATCCCCCTTATTTCAATTGAAAAGAAACGAATGAAATCGTTTTCATATTCATATTATACTTACATTACCTTGTATATGCAAGTTAATTTTTTAAAAAATTTTTTATAAACAAAAAGCTCCCGAAGCATATTACGCTTCAGAAGCTTGTTCTACAATTGTTGTAAATTGGCGACGATGTTGGATTGTAAAATACGTTAGCGTTCCCGCCATCATCACAACAATAAACATGAGCAACTTTCCGATGTTTTCCCACATAAACGAGAAGTCGCCGCTTGAAATGACCGCTTTTAATCCGAAAACAGAATATGTCATTGGAAGCCATGCGTTAAAATGTTGCAACGCACGTGGAATTAATTCAAGCGGGAACGTTCCGGCACTTGTTGTCAATTGTAAAATTAAGACGACAATCCCGATAAATCGCCCTGGGTCACCAAAAACAGTCACGAGAAATTGAATGACTGATAAAAAGGCAATGCTTGTCACCACGCTAAATAAAATGAATAACGGAATGCTTTTCACTTGTAAATCGAGCCCAAAAAGCAATACGCTATCGGCAAGAAGTGCTTGTAACACACCTACACCAATGAGTACACCAAATTTTGCAAAAAACCATTGAAACGGTGAGCGTGGCACCCCAGCTGGTTCACGGAGCGGAAAGACGATCGAAAGTAAAAGCGCCCCAACAAACAATCCTAATGACAAGAAATATGGTGTAAATCCTGTTCCGTAGTTTGGCACTTCATTGATTCTTTCATTTTTTACTTTCACCGGTTCAGCAAACATGTTATATACGTCTTCGTTTGCTTTGACGTCGCTTGCTTTTTTGGCACCTTCATTTAATTTATCTGCTAGTTCTCCTGAACCATCCGAAAGCTGATTCATTCCATCTTGTAATTTTTCTGTACCATTCGTTAGTTCATTCATTCCGTTTGCTAATTGTTGTGCACCATCCGCTAACCGATGCGCACCGTCTTTCAGTTGGTCGCCTCCATTCGCAAGAGCTTGCAAACCAGAAGTAAGTGTTTGACTACCATTTGCTAGTTTCGCTGTTCCTTGCTCCGCTTCTTTCATTTTTTCATGTAACGTATTCATGCCCGAAACAAGCTGTTCTTGCCCGTTCACTAACGCATTTGCCCCATCAGCGAGTTGTTGTTGCCCAGCAAGCAGTTGGTTTACGCCACTATCAAGAGCCGTATGCCCTTCATGTAGCTTCTTTGCCCCTTCGCTTAAAGACGTCGCCCCTGCTTGTAACGCTTGAGCACCATCATTTAACTGCGCAACACCTGTTTCTACTTGTTTGCTTCCTAGTGATAATCGCTCAACATTTTGTTTGAACTGCTCATATACGGCTTTTTGCATTGGGTCTGACGTTTGCGCAATAAGCGCATCAAGTTGTGCAGCTAACTGCTCTAACCCACCTGTCACTTGTGTTGCACCTGTTTGAACTTGTGACGCTCCTTGTCGCCACTTGGCAAGCGACGTAGCTAATTTTTCCGCTCCGCCACTTAATTGTTCTGAACCTTGTAAAAGCTGTGGCATACGAGCATCGAGTGCTTTCATTCCTTCAAGCACACGATTTGCACCTGAAGCCAGTTTCGTTGTCCCTTCTTTTGTTTGCTGTGCTCCCGCAAGCAATTGTCCTTGCCCATCTACCATGCGCTTCATCCCGTCATGAAGCGTTTGAACACCAGTTTGAACTTGCATTGAACCGTCAGCTGCTTTATGCAAGCCGTTCGTAAATGTAATGGATTTTTCTGCAAGCGTTTCTAAATGGCGATACAATTCATCGGAGCCATCTTGTGCTTTTTTCATTCCATCATATAGCTTATTCGTTCCTTCTTTTGCATCCATCAGTCCGTCATGCAATTGTTTTGCTCCGTCGCTCGCCTTCGTTAATCCATCTGCCAACGTTTTTACGCTCTCAAACATGTTTTCTGCGTACGTTTCCGTTAATGTTTTTGCTACTTCTGTTTTAATTCTTTCAACCGCTGTTCCACCGATTTGGGCAGATAAAAAGTTAAATCCTTCATTTGGCTTGTAAATAAGTTGAAGCTTTTTCGGATGATTATCTTGTAACGTCGTTGCGTTTTTTGAAAAATCTTCTGGAATTTCAATAAGCATATAATACCGTTGTTCTTTTAATCCTTTTTCCCCTTCACGTTGGCTTACAAAATGCCAATCAAACTGTTTTTTTTCTTTTAACTTGTCAACGAGATCGTCACCAATATGAAGTTCTTCCCCTTCAAATGTCGCGCCTTTGTCATGATTGACAACAGCGACAGGTAAATCGTCTAAATGATCGTACGGATCCCAAAACGCCCATAAAAACATACCACTATATAAAAGCGGGATAAATAAGACAGCGATAACCGGAATAAGCACTTTCCGATTGGACGTGACCGCTTTAATTTCTTGCATCAATAATCGGAATGTATGCATATGCTCAACCCCCTTTTTAAAAATATTGACCAATTTGTTCATTTAGTCACTTCTTGCAAAAAAGAGAAGGATCATCATCGAGATAATCCTTTTAATAAATACAAATCAAACAGTTCAGCCATTTTTTGTTGCGGTAATGGTTCATGTTCTTTTTCCCAATCAACGTTTAAAGCAATATACATTTTAAACATTAAAAATGCTGTTAATTCGGGATCACACGAACGGATTTCCCCTTTTGCCATCGCCTCTTCTATTTTTTCACGAACGTAAGCAATCATTTCACGATCAAGCCGCTTCATCACATCACGTACAGCTGGCGTGCCGATATCACGCACTTCTTGTAACAGCTTGATCGTCAATTCATGCTCTTTGCGAAACGTAAAAATACGTTGCAAAGCACGTTGCACATTTTCTTTAAACGATAAGTGCTGATCAATTGCCGCATCTGCCTCATGCTTAATTTCAGAAATAATCGAAGAAACGATTTCTTCTAACAGTTCTTCTTTGCTTTTGAAAAACGTATAAATCGTCCCTTTACCGACATTCGCCATTTTCGCCACTTGATCCATCGTCGTTGCTTTATAACCAAAAAGCGAAAACGACTTCGTTGCCGCTTCAATAATTTGTTTTCTTTTTTCTGACATAGGCGTTCATCCTTTATTTTGACTAAATGAACATTTTGGTCATTTCGTTTTATATCTTATCATAATGGATATATGTTGGCAAGAAAAAAAGGTGCCTAATATTATAATGACACCTTTTCTTTCGTATAAGCTAAATAATGTAACACTTTTTTTACCGCTTCTTCTCCTTGATCGATACAATCTGGAAGCCCAAGACCTTCATACGAACTTCCTGCTAAAAAGACGCCTGGAAGATGTTGTTGCATATCTTGTTTCACGCGCTCCATTCGTTCACGATGACCGACCGTGTATTGCGGCATCGATTGTTTCCAGCGCGTCACAATCGAAAACATCGGATTCATCGTCATATTCATCACTTTATTCAAATCGTCCATCACGACTTGGACGATATCGTCGTCTGTTTGATCAACAATCGCTTCATCACCAGGTCGACCGACGTAACAACGCAACAAAACGTACCCTTCTGGTGTCGTATGTGGCCATTTTTTATGCGTCCACGTACATGCGGTAATCGTATAGTCGCTATCGCGTGAGACGACAAACCCTGTCCCGTTCATATCTTTCGCTACCGCTTCTTTCGGAAACGCTAATGCGACCGTTGCAACAGACGTAGATGGCATCGTTTCAAAAGAAGAAAACATCGTTTCATTTGGAAAAAGCGATGTCAATGATTGGTGCGGAACAGCAATAATGACGCTATCCACCTCTTTTTTCGCCCCGTTGCTTAACGTTAAAACGTAGCGCTCACCGACTTTTTCAATACGATCCACACGTACCCCTTTATGCACCGTTCCTTTTTCTAGCTTTTGCTCTATCGCATCAACGAGAGACGACAATCCTGTTTTTAACGTTTGAAAAATGCCTTTGTCGCTTTTTTGCTTCGTTTTTTGTTTCGGCATCGACCGCTTCATTCCTAACACAAGACTTCCGTGTTTTTGCTCTAAATGGAAATACTGTGGGAACGTCGCCATTAAACTGAGCTGGTCAATATCTCCTGCATAAATACCCGATAGTAAAGGTTCAATGAGACGATCAACAACTTCATTCCCAAGGCGACGACGGAAAAATTGTCCGAGCGATACGTCTCCTTGCGCTTTTAACGGTGGCAAAACAAAGTCAGCTGCTGCGCGCAGTTTGCCAAACGGGGAAAAGAGACGCGTCATGGCAAACGGTGCGATTTTTGTCGGAATACCCATCACCGCACCACCTGGAATTGGATGAAGCGTTCGATTGACGAGAATGTACGATTGACCGGCCGTATTATGCAAGAGCTCTTTTTCAAGTCCGACTTCGTGAATGAGGCGTGAGGCGCTCATTTTTCGTGCCAAAAAAGAATCTGGCCCTCGTTCAATGATAAATCCGTCGCGATAAACGGTTTGTACTTTCCCTCCCAGTCGATGGCTCGCTTCAATTAATTCACAGGAAATTGGCAGCTGCTTTTCATGTGCCTCTTTTTGCAAATAATACGCTGCCGTTAATCCTGTCATACCACCGCCAATAATGACGACTTTCTTTTTCATAATGATCCGCCTTCTTTACGTAAATGGTTTAACACAACGGTTGCAAGGGCGTCAATAAACTGCGGATGCGCATTTGGCATCGGCGGACGATAATAACTCACACCAAGTTCGTCCGTTACTTGTTTACATTCAATGTCGTTATCGTACAACACTTCTAAATGGTCAGCGACAAAACCAGCTGGAACATATACAAAAGCCTCGTAGCCCTTTTCTTCGTATAGTTGTCGCGTTAAATCTTGCACATCAGGACCTAACCACGGTTCTGGCGTATTTCCTGCACTTTGCCAACCAGTGACGTATTCCGAAACACCTGCTTCTTTTGCAATGAAATCGGCTGTTTCTTGTAGTTGTTTTGGATACGGATCCCCCATCGCGATAATCTTTTCAGGCAAGCTGTGGGCTGAAACGATCAACACCGCTTTTTCCCGCTCTCGTTCAGTCATCGAAGCATACGTTTCTTTTACTCGCTCGGCCCAATATTGAATAAATTTCGGTTCAGTATACCAACTTTCCACACATGTCAATTTCGGTCCGCCTAAGCGAGCCGCTTCTTCTTTCGCCCGTCCGTTGTATGATTTCACACTAAATGTCGAAAAATGCGGGGCTAATACGATCGAAACTGCTTCCTCTATTCCGTCTTCATACATTTGTCGAACGGCATCTTCAACGAACGGTTCAATATGCTTCAATCCTAAATACATGCGAAATTCAATATCATCCTGCACTTCATTCAGTCGCTCGGCAAGCTTTTCCGCTTGTTGTTTTGTAATGGCTGCAAGCGGGGAAATGCCTCCAATTGCTTCATAGCGTTCGCGAAGATCTGCTAGCATCTCTTCCGACGGTTTGCGACCATGTCGAATATGTGTGTAATATCTCTCCAAATCTTCTTCTTTATATGGCGTGCCATATGCCATAACAAGCAATCCCATGACTTTTTTTGACATCGTTCATTCATCCTTTTCTTTTTGCTGAATAATCGTGAATAAATGCTGTAAGTCGCTTTAACGTCTCCGGCTTGATTTGTGGGAAAATGCCGTGCCCTAAGTTAAATACGTATCCACCTTCATGCGCCATGCCTTCATCTAAAATTTGTTTAACGCGTTCTTCAATGACTTCCCATGGGGCGAGCAATACAGCTGGATCTAAATTGCCTTGTAACGCTTTTGTAAGCCCCATCTCGCGCGCTTCACGAATCGATAAGCGCCAATCTAAGCCGACAACGTCAAGCGGTAAGTCATGCCATTCTTTCGCTAAATGGCTTGCTCCAACGCCGAACATAATAAGTGGAACGTTTTCGTCGCGAAGCGCTGTAAAAATACGCTCCATCGTCGGTTTAATGAAATAACGATAATCTGCGACGTTCACCGCCCCAACCCATGAATCGAAAATTTGAATGGCGCTTGCGCCAGCGCGAATTTGCGCTTTCACGTAGCGAATCGTCATGTCTGCTAGCTTATCCATCAGGGCAAACCATGCTTTTGGCTCGGCATACATGAACGCTTTCGTTTTATTATAGTTTTTCGACGGTCCACCTTCAATCATATAGCTTGCTAAAGTAAACGGCGCACCAGCAAAACCAATAAGTGGAACAGTCAGTTGCTCTTTCGTCAATAGACGAATCGTTTCAAGCACATACGGCACATCGTTTTCTGGATCAATCTCCCCAAGACGCTCGACATCCGCAAGCGAACGAATCGGATTGTCAATTACTGGTCCAATGCCTGCTTTAATATCGACATCGACGCCGATTGCTGGAAGCGGTGACATAATATCTTTATAAAGAATGGCCGCATCGACGTTATATTGTTCGACAGGCAAACGTGTTACATATGCGCATAACTCCGGCTGATGTGTAATTTCAAAAAGTGAATATTTTTCTTTTAACGCACGATATTCTGGCTGCGAACGCCCTGCTTGTCTCATATACCACACTGGGACGTATTCCGTTGCTTCTCCGCGACAGGCACGTAAAAATGTATCGTTTTTAATCATCATGTCCATCCTTTCTCGTTATGTAATCGCTTCTATTATAAGTGTAGCGAAATTGCTCATTTGTTTCCACTAACACAACTATACCGATTTTTTCACCGTCTGGGTAGTAATAATACGCAACGTTCATGAAATCGCCAAGAAGAAAAGAAAGTGGTAAAATATGAGTAGTGAATGGAAGGAGATGATATGGATGTACGTATTTATGACAAATGGCACAATCGACTACTTGCAACGATTGCGTAGCCAGTATGCAAACGAACATATGCTACTTGTATACAATGAAGATCATGGCATGCTTATTCATGAAACAGAAGGAAAAAGCATTTTTCATGAGCCCCGTCCATACGAAGTACTTGATGCGGTCGGACCATTAGATGGATCATTCGTTGTTTGCAATAACATTCCTGTCACCGATGAAGGAAGACCGTTGTTTGAACATCGTTTTCAACAACGGGCGCGCTTAATTGAACAAGAACCAGGGTTCGTCGCCATTCGCGTGTTACGTCCGTTAAAAAGCGATACGTACGTCATTATGACGATGTGGGAAAATGAAAGCGCCTTTCGTCGTTGGCAACAGTCAAAAGCTTACGAAAAAGCGCATGAAAAACGTGGCACAGAAAAAGGAATCGATCAACAACGATCCATTTTTCCACGCCCGTCATATGTGACAACATACACCGTCATAAAAGAAGGCTGACGTTTTGTCAGCCTTTTACCCGTTCCAAGCATTCATGCCGCCACGCACGTTGACGACACGTTTAAATCCATTTTTCGCTAATATTTTAGCTGCTTGATTGCTGCGCATACCACTTTGACAAATAACGATCGTCTCTTTCTCACGGTCGAGTTCATGTAGTTTATCAGCCAATTGATGAAGCGGAATGTTTTTAAATTGGCGAATGTTGCGCGCACGATATTCCGCTGGTGTGCGTACATCAATAAATTGACGGTCTTTCGTTTGTTTTAATTTTTCTTTTAACTCATCTGGTGTAATATGTTCTACACCTTTTGTTGGTAACATTTTTGTTGCTACAAAATAAATAAGCAAAATAATTAGAACAACATTGATCCATGTGCCCATATATTCTCCTCCTAAATACGTATATGGGTATATTAACCCGTTTTCGATGATTTGTCAACGATGGTATAATGGTAAAAAACAGAAGGAGCGGTGCGTGTGAAAACATTACTATTTGCAAAGCTTGACGAATATTACAACGAAATGGTTACGATTCGTCGCCATTTGCATCAATATCCTGAACTGTCGTTTCAAGAGTATAAAACAGCAACGTATATTGCAAATTACTACGAACAGCTTGGCATTCCTGTGCGAACAAATGTCGGAGGAAACGGGGTAGTTGCAACGATTCAAGGTCAACCAGGCGGAAAAACAGTTGCGCTTCGAGCGGATTTTGATGCTCTTCCGATCCAAGATGAAAAAGATGTGCCATATAAATCAACAATGCCGGGTGTCATGCACGCGTGTGGACACGATGGTCATACTGCCACACTACTTGTTCTTGCCAAAGCGCTTTATGAATTACGCGAACATTGGTGCGGCACGATCGTTTGCATTCATCAACATGCAGAAGAATATGCGCCGGGTGGGGCAAAAGCGATGATTGAAGATGGTTGTTTAGAAGGAGTGGATGCAATTTTCGGCACACATTTATGGGCAACAGAGCCGACAGGCGTCATTCAATATCGTATGGGACCGATCATGGCAGCGGCAGACCGCTTTCAAATTATCATTCAAGGTTCTGGTGGCCACGGAGCAGAGCCACACAAAACAAAAGATGCGATCGTTACGGCATCACAGCTAGTGTTACATTTACAACAAATCGTCAGCCGTCGCGTCAATCCGCTTGAACCTGCTGTTGTTTCCATTGGCTCATTCGTTTCCGACAATGCATTTAACGTCATTGCCGATCGTGCTACATTAGTCGGGACGGTACGGACGTTTTCGGAACAAGTACGTGACGACATTGAACGAGAAATTGAGCAAATTGTTAAAGGTACATGTATCGCCAACGGTTGTACATACCAATACACATATATGCGCGGCTATCCACCTGTTGTCAACCATGAAGAAGAAACGAAATTTCTCGTCTCCATCGCTCGTGAAATCGAAGAAGTCACCCATGTCGTCGAAATTCCTCCTCATATGGGCGGTGAAGATTTCGCTTATTATTTACAACATGTCAAAGGAACGTTTTTCTTTACAGGGGCAAAAGCAAAAATGACAACCGCTGCCTTTCCGCATCATCATCCGAAATTTGATTTTGATGAACGCGCAATGCTTATCGCGGCGAAAACGCTCGGTCTTGCAGCCATTCAATATATGGAAAAATGAAAGAAGCGGTTCAAGCCGCTTCTTGTTTTTTTCCTGCATAAAATATCATCGCTATGTAACATGCTAAAACAATGGAAAGCGTCAGTAGCATAGGGAACACACCATGAGCTATATATGCAACGATAGCAAAAATAAGCGCCTGGTTCATTCCAATAGTAAATAACACACGCATAAATGACCGATGCGCCTCAACGGATGACAACGGATAAAGGAAGAGCAGTGGATGCCCTCGGTGGTATGAACGAAGCGAAAGTAATTGAACGGCTGTCGCATACGAACATAAAAGGGCAAACCACTCCACACCGCGAGGCAACATGAAAATGAAGACACTGCCGATTGTTGTCAAGCGAACGAACAAACCAAAATAGTCGCCCGCACGAAAAAATGTGCGCACATACAAATACGTATACGGTCGCATATGCCAACGATCGAGCAAATGGAAAACGAAACGAAGCAACGTCCGTTTTTTTACCGTATGTTTCATGTGAGGAACATCAACAAACGCGTGAACGAGCCGATAAAATGTTTGCATTCGTCGCCGTTCGTCGGCAAGCAACTGTTCCCATTGAAGTCCAACTTTTTTTCCTCTACGCTCTACATGTAACGCAATAACAATCATAAGTAAAATAATGACGGCCATAAATCCGTATTGCTTCACAAGTAAGAAATAAAAAAACAACACGTTCATGAAAAAACGAACGAACAAAGGAAAGAGATGGCGCCCTATTCGAGCATCTTCATTCCATTGAATGAACATATTCCACCCTTTTAACGCCATCGCCGCAATGATGACAACCAAAGGTGACTGCTCCGAAAACTTTAAATGGAGTGGAAGAAACATAACAAATACAATGAAGGAAACATACAAATGAACGAAAAAGCTATATATGCTTGCGCGCCAAAAATACGGACGAAGCTGTTGCTCTAATGGAAGAAGGAACACCGCATCCGCTTCCTTTAATAACGTACGCACCCCGCTTTGTGTGCTAAATAAAGCAAATATAAACGAAGCGATTACAGTATAAGGGAACGATATGAGTTCATCGACCGCCCGCTTATAAACAACAGCCCCTACTCCTATCCCAATAAACAAGACAAGCAATAAATGGTCATTAAACATATATCGACCATATCGTCTCACTTCTGCTACATAAGCAATAAACCGCTTTTTCCATAACTGTTTTCCATCAATCATCGTTCGTCTCTTCCTTCGTTAATTCGATATATATATCATCCAGCGTTGCATGAGGCATATGTAGCTGTTCTTGAAGCATCGGTAATGATCCCGCCGCTTTCACTTGCCCATTATGCAAAATGACAAACGAATCGCAATATCGTTCTGCTGTCGCTAAAATGTGCGTCGACATCAAAACGCCCGCTCCTTGCTTTCTTCGTTCATCAATAAGACGAAGCAAGGCTTGAATGGCGAGTGGGTCTAATCCAACAAACGGTTCATCAATAATGTAAAGCGGAACGTCCACTAAAAAAGCGCACATAATCATCACTTTTTGTTTCATTCCTTTTGAAAAAAAAGCAGGGAACGCACCTAATTTTTTCTCAAGCCGAAACGCCTTCAGCAATTTAGGCACACGTTGTTCATATTCCTCATCACTTACACCGTACGCCATGGCGGTCAGGCGCAAATGTTCTTCTAGCGTTAATTCTTCGTACAAAGCAGGCATTTCTGGAATGTATGTAAATTGTGCACGATATTGTGTTGGGTCGTCTCCAAACGTCATTCCGTTCATCGTAATTGTCCCTTTGCGCGGTTGCATCAATCCGATAATATGTTTAATCGTCGTGCTTTTTCCTGCTCCATTTAACCCGATTAATGCAACAACCTCCCCTTCATGTACGGTAAACGATACGTCATCTAAAATGTTTTGCTTCGTATAACCTCCAAATATGTGTTGGACTTGTAATAGTGCCATCATCGCTTCCCTTTCGTATATGATTATTTTTTATTTTAACAAATGAATAACGAAAAGAAAAACGGGTTATGATAAGTAGCGAAGAGGGACAAACAAGTAGTAAGTCGCAGTGAGCAACAAAGCAAGTTCAAGAACACAATGAAATGAGGTGTCTACGGGCCGCACATTAGCTAGCCTGTAACAACGAAAACACTCCCTGAAAAGGGGATGGTCATCTTGAACAACGTCATACTCACAAACGCGTAACTGACTCTACTCGTAAATGAGGTGTTCCCAAAAGACACGTAATCATGAAGCTCCCTCTTCAATGGGCAGGATGCGATGCGCATCCTGCTCTTTCCGTTTTCCGAAACGACAATCGTGTGGTAAAATAAAGACAAAATGGAAAGAAAGGTGGCGTCATCATGAGCGACTGTATTTTTTGTAAAATTATAAACGGGGACATTCCTTGTGCAAAAGTATTTGAAAATGACCATGTCATCGCCTTTTTAGACATTAGTCAAGTGACGAAAGGACATACGCTTGTCGTACCGAAAGTACATAAAGAAAACATTTACGAGTTAACACCGGAAATAGCTCAACGTGTATTTGAAGTTGTTCCTACAATCGCTCAGGCGATTCGCGAACAGTTTTCACCAGAAGGTGTCAATATTTTAAGCAATAACGGAGAAATTGCAGGCCAAACGGTGTTCCATTATCACATGCACATTATTCCACGATATGGTAAAGGGGATGGATTTGGAGCCGTATGGAAATCACATCAAAGCGACTATACGTTTGATGAGTTGCAACACATTGCTGCACAAATCAAACAATCGTTATAAAAAGAAGGTGTCCACGTTGGGCACCTTCTTTCATCATTACTCGCTCTTTAACGCATCTTTTAACGATTTGTCTTTAATGTCTACATTTGCGTCTTTCATCAGCTGATCTAACTTTGATTGTACTTTCGATGTATCGAGCTTGCTTTTCTTTACTTCATATTCAATTTCTTCTTTCATTTCGTCAAATGACTTTTTCTTTTCTTTATCTGTTACTTTAATAATATGGTAACCAAATTGTGTTTTCACTGGATCACTAATTTCACCAACGTTTAACGCATACGCTGCCTTTTCAAACTCTTCGACCATTTTTCCAGGTCCGAACCAGCCCAAATCCCCACCTTTTTGTGCCGAACCTGTATCTTTCGAATATTCTTTGGCTAATTTCGCGAAATCTTCCCCTTTTTCTAGCTTCGCTTTAATTTCTTTTGCTGTCTTTTCATCTTCGACTAAAATGTGACTCGCTTTTACTTTCGGCTTATATTCATTGTAATATTTTTTCAACTCTTCATCTGACACTTTAATATCTTCCATCGCTGCTTTTTGGCGCAACAAATCAAGTTTTACCATATCTCGAATGGCTTCTTCTCCATTTTGTTGCACCGCTAAATCATATTGAACACCATACATCTCTTTTAAATTCTCGATTTCCTTATTTAGCTCTTCATCCGTTACTTTAAATTTTTTACTTAACACTTTCTCATGTACGAGATCGCGTAAGACGTCTTTGCCGTAACGTTCTTTCATTTCGTTATACAATTCTTCTTTTGTAATGTTGCCTTCCTTCGTTTCGACGACAACGTCCGATCCGTTATTACAAGCCGAAAGCGCAAGCATCGCTGCTGCCGACATGGCAACTGTCCATTTTTTCATTCTCCCACAACTCCTATCTATAAATGTACACAAGACATACTATACCATATTTTTTCCGAAAGCTAAAATAAAGCACGTATGCGCCCATACCATTTAACCTCTAGTGACATACAATACATTGTCAAAGCGTCGCAACGCCTTCATATACGAAAGGAGGTGTCGTCTATGGGTGCAGGAGTAGGATATGCAAACGGATTTGCGTTAATCGTTGTGTTGTTTATTTTATTAATTATTGTTGGTGCCGCTTGGTTATACTAAACGAAAGAAAGCTGACAGGGACGCTGTCAGCTTTTTTACGCAAACAACACTTCGATGTAGGAAGAAATAAGTAAAATGGTAATAAGGACATTAATTGTACGAAATACTTTTGGCTGTTTCTCTTCTGGAATTTCTTTTTGAATACAAAGAGCATTTGTTAGCTGATTAATAATGAAAAGTACAACGGTCGCAAGGGGTATAAAATAAAGCGCCAAACCGGTCCCCTCCTAGTTTTATGTATTTACTCCCCTACTTTACAACGATTTTTTCGATAAATCAATAATGGACATTTCATTTATACAACTATTCCTGTAAAATAATACACATAAGTACATTAAAGGAGTTTCGAAAGATGGGCATTGAACAACGCATTGAAAAACTCGAATATTATTGTTCACTCATGTTGGACATGATTACACCGGAAAAAAAGCCATTTCACGCGCTTGTCATTCGTTACGGCTTGACAAAAGAAGAAGTGGAAAGTATATTGCACCTTTGTGAACAATTAAGCGAGCAATATAAACAACAAAAAGAGGAAGGTTTCGTCATCTTCACCTCGCTTTTTACACAGTTTGCGAGTGCGCTTCATCCGAACCTTCCACTTGCCGAGACGATTGACGCGTTAAAACAACAACAGCTATTCGTTCCGCTTATGACAGAGTTTCAGCGCTTATTACATACGTTCAACGAATGAAGCTACTTCTTCTTTTTGCTCATCTTTCTTTTTTAACTTCCCATTTTCTTCAATAAACTCTTGTTCAATGTTTTGAAAAGAACGCTCAAAAATTTCCATAAAATCGTCTCCGTACACATTTCGGATCATACACATCATTTCTAACATTTCTGGAAATTTACCGTACAATTCATATAACGGCTGAATACCTTGAAGAACGGATGTTCGTTTTGGATCATACGACTCCATTAATTTTAATAAAATCTCTTCTCCTTTTTCTGTCAGTTCAATGTACGTATTTCGCTTATCATCTTCTTTTTTCGAAAATGACAACAATCCCCGTTCCTCTAATTTTTTTGAAAAATTAAATGCTGTCGATACGTGCATGACACCAAACTTGGCGATTTCAGAAATGGAAGCCCCTTTTAAATGGTATGCAATCCATAAAATATGATGCTCGTTAATGTTTAAGTCAAACGGTTTAATCCATTGTTGCCAATCTTTTTCGATTGATTTCCATAATGCTTTGCTTAATTGGGCAACTCTTTGACTAAATAACATCGCCTCTTTAACAGAATAATGTCGTTCCGTGCTTTTCATCTCTCCACCCACTTTTTCATATTTCCTTCTTTTTATCTTTTATTATGCCAGTAAAACAATAAATAATAAAGTATTAAATGTTAGAATTTTTTAATAAATTTAAATATACCACTTTTCAAACTAGGAGGAACAAACATGATCATCGCGACGGCGACGATTGGGTTAATTTTTTTATATTTGACGATTGCCACGTTTTCTATGTTGAATAAAGCGCGCATGTATCCACCGAAAAAAGTGTTAAAACAGCGCATGAGCGTGTTTGGAAGCCTTACCATTTTTTTTATCGCTGTTACCCTTTTGCTCATGCGTATGCAGTAAGAACGATATAAGGAAAACCCGACCATAAACGATCGGGTTTTTTTATTATTGTTGTGGAACGGTATATGTTCGTCTCATCAGCGATTGTATGATCGGGTAGATGACGATCATTGCAATCGTATTGACCAACGCTGTCGGAATGACAACAGCGACGAACAGTCCACTAAACGTTGCTCCCCCTGGCAAACCAACAACGGTCAGCGCAACAGCTAAAAACGTTGCTCCTGAAATGAACGTACCTACAGCAGTCAGCAATGCCGCTTTCAATGGCGTCGCTTTCGCCTTTAGTAACGTAAACAATCCAAAAAAGAGTGTCGCTGTCACGACTTTATCAACGACGTTCGGGATAAATCCTCCCGGAAAACTCGTCGTCACGCCAGAAATAATACCTGTGGAAATAGCTAACAAAATAACCGCTGTTTTGTTCGGAAAGAGCATAATGCCTAAAAACATCATCGTTAACATCATATCCGGCTTCATCCCGAAGAAAAACCCCGGAATGACCGCATGCAACACCGCACCAATGCCTACAAAAAGCGACAATAATACTAACGTCCTCGTATTCATTTCTCATCTCTCCTCGTCTCATTCTTTTCTCTTCTCAGCTTGTAAACAAGTCTAACAACATTATAGCACTTTAAAGCACCAAGGTAAAATAAAAATTTTCAAAAAATATTTTTTCGGAACGTTTCCATAAACTGTACAAGTGCTTCACACGCTTCCATATCAACTGCGTTGTAAATGGATGCCCGACAACCACCAACAGAACGATGACCCGCTAGCCCGATCAATCCCTTTTCTTTTGCTTCTGCTAAAAACTTCTTTGTGAGCTCTTCATTCGGCAATGTAAACGTGACATTCATATGCGAACGGCTTTCTTTTTTTGCATGCCCTTTGTAAAAACCTTCACTTTCATCAATACAACGGTACAACAGGGCAGCTTTTTCCGCATTTTTCTTTTCGATTACTTGAACGCCGCCTTGTTCTTCTACCCATTCGAGCACGAGCGATAACATATAAATCGCAAATGTTGGCGGGGTGTTGTATAACGAACGGCTTTCGCTATATGTGCGATAGTTTAACATCGTCGGCAAACGATCGTCCCCTTTCGCTAGCAAATCTTTACGAATGATGACAACCGTCACACCTGAAGGACCTAAATTTTTCTGCGCCCCCGCATAAATAAGGGCAAAACGACTCACATCAATGTCACGGCTTAAAATATCACTCGACATATCCGCAATTAAATCGACAGACACATTCGGAAATTCGCGCCATTGTGTCCCTGCAATCGTATTGTTTGACGTAATGTGCAAATACGCAGGACGTTCAGACAATTCGATATTCGTCGGAATATATGTATACTTTTCTTCTTTCGACGAAGCTGCGACGTGCGTTGCCCCTACTTTTTTCGCCTCTTTCATCGCCTTATCCGACCATGAGTCTGTTAACACGTAATTGCCGACTTCCCCTTCTTTCAACAAGTTCATCGGTACCATCGAAAACTGCAAACTCGCTCCCCCTTGTAAAAAAAGCACATCATGCGTGTCTGGAATGTTCATGAGTTTGCGCAACAACATCTCCGCACGCTCATGAACCGCATCATATTCTTTACTTCGATGGCTTAACTCCATGACAGACATACCTGTTTGTTGAAAGTTGAGCAATTCTTTTTGTGCTCGCTCTAAAACAGCAAGCGGCAAAGCAGAAGGCCCTGCATTAAAATTGTACGCTCGTTTCACGCTTTTCTCCCCCTCATGTCATGTAATAATATATATCCTAACATGAAACACAAAAAAATGAAGAAAATTTTTTGTGAATTTTTAAAAAAAGAAAAGACCTTGTTTATTCCAAGGCCTTTTGTCGTTGTTCGCGCGCTTGCCGAATACGTTCCATATACACTTCCCCTTCTTTTTCTAACAACTTTTCATCTATTTTCTTTTCTTCTCTTGCTGTGCGAATGGCCATATATCCGCTAATCATAATACCTGCAAGAAGCAATGTGATAAGCATGTGCATCCTCCTTTAAGCTTGTCTTACTTTACACATATGCAGACAAGCGAAAAAATAGACGTATAAAAGAAGGAAATGCTTATGAAGGAGCGAATATATGCGAAAGAAAGGGGTTGGGAAGATGAAAACATATACGCTTACTGTTTTTGAAAAGACTGGTGAAAAACTGCTCGATGAAACATTTACTGCCGCAAGCGATGAAGAAGCAAAACGAATCGGCGAACAAAAACTAAAAGAAAAACAGTTTGAACATAAAACGCATCGCTGTACAACATCGAGCGGCAAACTCATTTTGTTCCATCGATAAAGCCCCGATCGTCTCGGGGCTAAAATAATTGTTCCATCATTTTTAACTTTTCGTTCGTGTAATGTTCGTAGTTTTCGTTATACGCTTTCGGCTCTTTCGGGTTAGCAAAATGCGTAATCGCTTTTGTTTCTGGATGCACAAATTTGCTCGATGCCCCACATCCTAACCCGATAATTGACTGTTGCTCTTCCATAATCATAATGTTATAAATGCTTTCTTGACCTGGTAAAGCGTAACCGACGTTTTCTAAATTGCCGAGAATATTTTTTTGGCGATATAAATAATACGGCACATAACCTTTTTCTCTCGTCCACTGTTCCGCTCGCTTCATCATTTCATTAATTTCATCACGATCCGCCACTTTATAATTTTCTTTATTTTTCGTCATCTCAGACGCACGCTTAAACGACAACGTATGCACCGTTAACGACTCCGGCATCAGCTTTTCCGTTTGTGCAAGCGTATAATGAAACTGCTCAACACCTTCTCCAGGTAAGCCGATAATTAAGTCCATATTAATATTGTTCATCCCAGCCTCGCGAGCGAGATGAAATTTTTCAATCGTCTCTTCAACCGTATGATGGCGTCCAATCGCTCGCAACGTTTCTTGAATATATGACTGCGGGTTAATGCTAATACGGTCGATCTTCCATTTTTTCAACACCGCAAGTTTCTCCGATGTAATTGTATCTGGTCTTCCTGCTTCGACTGTAATTTCACGTACGTGCTCAACGTTTGGGAACACGCGATACATGTGCGCATATAATGCATCCATTTCCTCTGCCGTAATGCTCGTTGGTGTGCCGCCACCATAATAAATTGTCGTAATCGGAATGTTGCGCTCTTTCAAAAATCGGCCAATTTGCTCCATTTCGTAATGCAATCCAAACAAAAACGCATCAACGGATCCTTGTTTTCCTTGAATCGCATAGGCTGGGAATGTGCAATATGCACATTTCGTCGGACAAAACGGAATGCCGATATAAATGCTTACTTCGTTCGATAAATCGTAAAGATCTGGCACGACCGCCAACTGACGATCAACAATTTGTTGCATGAGCTGAATTTTTTCATCCGTCACTAAATAATCTTCGCGCAACTGACGATGTGCTTCTTCTTTTGTTAAGCCGGAGCGCAATTTTTGATGGAGTAACTTCACCGGACGAACACCTGTCAAAATACCCCATTTTTGAATGGAATTTGTATATTGCTGCATAAGTGATAAATATATATATGAAACCGCATGTTTCATTTGCTTCATGCGCCCTTTTTCTTCTTCTGTTTTCCACAATCGTTCGTAACGAGCTTCATACGTGCCACCGTGTTCATCTTGCAACGTACCAACAACGACGAGCTGCTCGTTCTCATGTACAGCAATCTTCACACGCACGTTTGCTTCTTCTGTCGATACGAAAGAGAGCGTTTGCTCTTCAAAAAATAAACCGGTAATGACCTCAAGTGAGCGTTGAAAACGTTCAACTCGATCAAGTCCGCAAATGTCAATACGCAATGAAATCACCTTTCGCCTCAAAATATTAAACTCACTTAAGTGTACAGAAGAAGCGAAAAGCTCGTCAAGAAACGGAAATTATTTTTTCTCTATTGTACGAATTTGCCGTAAAAACTGAGGACGATGTTGTTTGCGGAAATGTTCTTTAATCATGTATGCGACACCCAGTTGTTCGTTTGAACGTGTCACCCAATCGGCAATAGCTTTGACTTCTTTCGGAGCATTGCCCATTGCAACACCAAGCCCAGCTGCTTCAATAGCTGGCATATCATCCAAATGATCTCCGATAACGACCATTTCTTTTAATGAAATGCCGAGTTCGTTTCCGAGACGAATTAACCCGTTTAGTTTTGAAACGTTTTTTGGCAGTAATTCGATTTTTCCATCACTAACGCTGAGAGAAACATCCGGAAACGCACCCTCGATCGTTTCAACAATTTCATCACATTCGTCTTCATTTGAGTAAAACACATCGATTTTCATTACATCAATCGGATCATCGCGCAACACATCACTTAACGAGTCAACAAATTGTGCTGGATAAAAAAATGGATCCCCTAAAATCGTTTTCGCAATCATGTTGTTTTTTATTTTTTTGCGATTTCCGATCGAATACCGTTCGTGAAGCAACCGAACGTTGCAGTTGAAATGCTCAAGCACGTGTACAATATCGAACGTTTTTTGTGCTGGAATAACCGACTCATATAACTTTTCTTCTAATGATTTCGCAACGAGCGCCCCTTGAAACGTCACTAAATATGAATCTAACTTCAGCGCTTTCGCTACTTTTTTCGCTGATAAAAAGTTTCTTGACGTGAGCAACGTAATATATACATCCTTTTTCTTCACAAAGTCGATTGCTTCTTTCGTTTTTTTCTCTAATTTCCCATTTTGTTTTAATAATGTTCCATCAATATTTAGTGCAAGTAATTTATACATGAACGTCCCCCCTCGATGTCGTGGCTTCATTCATACGTATGACAAGGGTATAAAAAAAAGAACACCCATTTTTATGAGTGTCCGTCATATAGCTGTTCAATTGGCTGAATCATTGCAGTCATCGCTTGGGCGAACAACTCGTTTAAACGTTCTTCGGCATGAATGAGTCGTGCTATGTTTTCATTCATCTCAATGACGTGCAAATGTTGTTGGAGCAACTCCATATCCGCATCGCTTACTGGCAATCCACTTATTTGCTTTTGTTGCAATTGTTTTTGTAACGTACGAAATCTAGCAAATAATTGGTGCGCAGTCGGATCGCGCTGCACTTGCTCATACGCGCGACGAAGCTCTGCAAATGGTTCGCTTGTACGGATCGCTTCCGAAAGTTCATAAATAGCTTGAAGGACGTCCATGGGACACGCTCCTCTCATTTTCCCTTTCTTTTTACACTATGAGCGAAACGGCCACTATATGTCTACAGTTGAACGAAAAACGTGATACAACCTTGAACGAGCCCGATAATCCCACCTAACAAAGCACCTAAATATGTAATCATTTTAAATTCACGACGCGAAATCGTTAAAATCATTTCCTCCAGCCGTTCAACTGAAAACGATGCGACTTCTTCACGCACGACATCTTGCAAATGAAGGCGTTTCATCCATTGCTCGATGCGTTCGGAAGCAAATTGTAAAAGAAAACGAACGAACGTCGGCAATGAGTCACGTACATAAGGGGCAACAAGTACACCAAGCGGTTTTTGGAGTGGCTCTTGTACAATTGCTACTGTAAACCGTTTCACCCATGCGACAACTTTTTCTTGATCGATGATTTGCTCCACCTCATGTATGCGCATCTTCTTCACTTTTTCCCATTCGTTGTTGAATAGTTGTACAAGCAGTTGTTTCGCCCCATCGCTTTGTAAAAATTTCACGATTTCCGGGCGAATTTTTTCCGCCAAACTAACGTTACCAAGAAACATTTGAAGCATATTACCAAGCATGCCGCGACTTTGTAAAAATTCATTGATCATATGTTCAATTTGACGCTCTCCTTGCTCGCTCTCTACATACGTGCGCAAACGGAGCAATAAACGATCGACGATAGAAGGAATAGCATGATCTACTTTTTGCAATAACTCACTTGGAATGATTTCATCAAGCGGACGTTGCCGATATTGCGACATCAACGTTTTATATTTTGCTTCTATCCATGTTTCCACAATTTGTTCAGGATAGCTCAAACCGAACTGCTCAAGCCATTGTTTAACAGTCCGATCTGATTGCAGCCATTTTTCTACTTCTTCTTGTACATAGTTCGTCATATCTTGAACGAACGATTGATCGTTTAATTTTCGACGCAATCCTTCGGCTGTTAATAAATGTTCCACAACCATGCGCCCAAGTTGCTCCGCTAGTTCCTCTCTTCGCTTTGGAATAAGCCCGGGCGTAAACGGTAGTCTTTTTCCTGCGATATAAATTGGACGATACGGTCGAAAGAGCATTTTAATCGCAAGAGAATTTGTCATTCCTCCAATAAATGCCCCGACCACGATCATAAATAATAAATAAAGAAAAAGCCCCATAACGATCTCCCTTCTGCCAATAAGCTATTCTAACCATTCATTATAGGGCTTGTCCGTTATGAGCGCAAATATGTGATAACTGTTTATGCAACTGTTTTAAACATTTACATAACAATAGACGAAACACTTCTCGCTCCGTCGCATGTTCAGATGCAAACCATGCTTCTTTATATATATTCATTTTCTCAAATTGGTGTCGCCAATCATCTTTTGTCTCTTTCTTTTCTCTATCCCATTCCTTTCCGATGTGCAATACATATAAATAACGAATAAGTATTTCTTCTTCTTTATCTAAATGGTAATTCATTAATGTGTGTAAAAACTGAACCATCATTCCTCTCACCTCTCGTCATGAATATATGTGAATACGAAGTGAATAATGCATACTTTTTTCTCGTTCATACAAAATAACGAATAAGGGGGCATGTATAATGAAAGAACGCGATAATTATGAATGGGATATTGATCGAATGATTAACGAGGGCATGGCGGGAGGTTATGTATATTCATGCCATCACGCAACAAATATTGAAGAAGCACGCGATGTTCAAGCGGAACAACCACCACATGAAGTAAGATGAAGCGGCGAGCATTTTCTCGTCGCTTTTTGTATAATGAAAATGGGCGTGGTGGGAGACGAAAGGAATGGACATACATGCTAGAAAAATTGCGAGCATATTATCAAGATGCGTTTGTTGAATATGGACAAGCGAACAAACGAGATGAGTACGAGTGGTTCGCTACAGAACATGGTGAGCTTTTCGGCATCAAAAAAGAAGTGCTCACACCAAAAGAACATGCGCTATTAGCAACATTATTTACACCGCATGAATCGTTGACTACTTGGATGAACAAACAACAACAAGCATGGTATCGTTTTTTGATCCAAGGTGATGAACGTGCTTTTGACCAATTACCTACTTCGACATATACACGATTTATTTACTTTTACATACAAAAAGGAACAGTAGACACGCATGATTTTATGGAAGCCATTCAATCGCTTTTTCCTTATGACGTGACGATCATTTCCGAAACAGAACAACAATGGATGATCATTGAGCAACAAGAAGAGAGCGTTGCCTCTACCCTTCACGAATGGATTGATACGTTATGTAGCGATTTTTACATTCAGTTGCGAGCATATATTGGACAAAAATGCCCACACTCACTGGCGCTTGCGCATGTATTTGCGGCAGAAAAGCGATATTTTCACATCGGGCTGAAACATACCCCTGCCCAACGCGTCTACTGCATTGAAGACGTCTTCCCTCTTTTGTTCATTAGCGGTGAGGAGATGACATATGCAACGATGTTTTTACAGACGTTCAAACAAGAGCACGACATGTTAAGAACGATGAAAACGTTTTTTGAATGCAATTTAAACGTCTCACTGGCGGCGAAAAAACTTCATATGCACCGCAACAGTTTGCAATATCGCATCGATAAGTTTATTGAGAAAACAGGCATTGATATGAAACAGTTTAAAGGGGCGCTGACTGTTTATTTAGCCATTTTGCTTCATGAACACAACTAGGCACATTGCACGAAAACGTTTTCTTTTTTTGTGCACGTTGTCCATTTACGTGTCGTTCGTTTTTATATATGCTTGAATCAAATGAAATCGATTACATGAGGAGGCATATATATGGCTGAGCTTCGTTTAGAACATGTGTATAAAATTTATGACAACAACGTAACAGCTGTAAAAGACTTTAACTTGCACATTAAAGATAAAGAATTTATCGTTTTCGTCGGTCCATCAGGTTGCGGAAAATCAACAACACTCCGAATGATCGCAGGACTTGAAGAAATTTCAAAAGGCGATTTTTATATTGACGGGAAACGAATGAATGACGTTGCGCCAAAAGATCGCGACATTGCGATGGTGTTCCAAAACTACGCGCTCTATCCACATATGAGCGTATATGACAACATGGCGTTTGGATTAAAATTACGCAAGTTCCCAAAAGATGAAATTGATCGTCGCGTTCGCGAAGCCGCGCGCATTCTCGGTCTTGAGCAATATTTAGATCGCAAGCCGAAAGCATTATCTGGCGGTCAGCGTCAGCGCGTTGCATTAGGACGTGCGATTGTACGGGATGCAAAAGTGTTTTTAATGGACGAACCTCTTTCCAACTTAGATGCCAAATTGCGTGTCCAAATGCGCGCAGAGATCGCAAAACTTCACCAACGTTTAGGCACAACAACCATTTATGTTACACACGATCAAACGGAAGCAATGACGATGGCAACGCGCCTTGTCGTTATGAAAGACGGAGTCATTCAACAAGTCGGTACGCCAAAAGAAGTGTATGAAAAACCAGAAAATATTTTCGTCGGTGGATTTATCGGTTCACCAGCGATGAATTTCTTGCGAGGGATTCTACAAGACGGTGTATTCGTTATCGGCGATGTGAAAATTGCCGTGCCAGAAGGAAAAATGAAAGTGCTTCGCGAGCAAGGTTACGTTGGAAAAGAAGTCATTTTAGGTATTCGTCCAGAAGACTTCCACGACGAGCCTGTATTTCTTGAAGCATCACAAAACACAAAAGTGAGTGCCCATGTCGAAGTCGCAGAATTGCTTGGTGCAGAAATTATGGTATATTCGCAAATTAACGGTCAAGAATTTGTTGCGCGCGTCGATGCACGCACAGACGTCAAAGCAGGTCAAACAATCGACCTTGCGTTAGATATGAATAAAGCCCATTTCTTCGACGTCAACACAGAATTGCGCATTCGTTCAAATAACGAGAAATAAATGGAAAAGCCCGTTCGCTTGAGCGGGCTTTTATTCTTGAATGAATTGAACGATATCGTCATCACAACGATCGCAATGAAACAAATGAACACAAATGTGCCATTTTCTCGTTTCGGCATATCCATCAACCATTTTCATCATATCTGCATCCATATACGGACTGTAATCATCGAAATAATCCGTTAATTTTCCTTCGTCTTTTAATTTTTCCCCACATTGATCACAATAAAAAACGATTGTCCGCAAACCGTTGCATAACGGACAAATGTCCATGTTCATCCCTCACTTTGTTATTTTCCATTATCTTTCCCGCTTCACAAAAAATTACCACATAAAAAAAAGAATAATAACATGTTTTTTCCCCAAAATAGTAGTACAAGCAAGCAAACAACATTCGATGGGTTAAGCCAAGTTTGGCAGCGTGAAAACATCACGCGTTGCTGGTGCAAATCCAGCTAACCCAACCATAAAAAATGTAACGAGGAGATGATTGAATATGGCAAACACAAATCAATTATTAGTATACGGTGCACAACAAGCAATCGATCAAATGAAATATGAAATCGCTCAAGAATTTGGTGTAAACCTTGGACCAGATGCAACATCACGCGCAAACGGTTCAGTTGGTGGCGAAATTACAAAACGTCTTGTTGCAATGGCGCAACAACAATTAGGTGGATCTTACACAACTAAATAACATGGCTGAAAAACCCCCAAGCACTTCGCTTGGGGGTTTTACTGAATTCGTTGCAAAAACTGTCGTGTCCGTTCGTGTGTCGGATTCGTAAATAGTTGCTCTGGATGACCGCGCTCAATCATCATCCCTTCATCAAAAAAGATGACTTCATCAGCCACTTCGCGCGCAAAGCGCATTTCATGCGTCACAACGACCATCGTCATTCCTTCGTTCGCTAAATCTTTCATCACTTTTAACACTTCACCAACAAGTTCTGGATCTAATGCTGAAGTCGGTTCATCAAATAATAATACTTTCGGTTCCATCGCAAGCGCTCGCGCAATACCGACGCGTTGTTGTTGCCCACCTGATAGTTGAAACGGATACATATGCATTTGATCTTTTAATCCGACTTTCATAAGCAATTGTTCAGCTTTTTCTTTCGCTTCATGTTTTTTTAGCCGTTTTACCGTAATGGGCCCTTCCATCACATTTTCAAGCGCAGTCATATGCGGAAATAAGTTATACGCTTGAAACACCATTCCTGTCAATCGACGAAAGCGAATCATTTCTTTTTTCGAGGGCTTCGTTGTAAATTGAAGTTGCTCGTCATCAATCGTCAACGTCCCTTCATCAGGTATTTCTAATACGTTTAAACAACGTAACAACGTCGTTTTTCCTGATCCCGATGGACCGATAATGACAACGACTTCTCCCTTTTTTACCGTTAAATGAACACCTTTTAACACTTCATGATTTCCAAACGTTTTGCGCAATCCTTCAACAACTAACATCGCAGCTCTCCTTATCCATTTATCGAACAACATAGCGGCTTAAGCGTTTTTCCATGCTCCCTTGAACGATGGAAAGGAAAAAACAAATGACCCAATAAATGAGCGCAGCTTCTGTATAAAGTAATAAAAACTCATAATTTGTTGCTGCAATTTCTTGCGCCTTGCGAAACATTTCCGCCACAAGAATGAGCGAAGCAAGAGACGTATCCTTGACTAAGCTAATAAATGTATTTGATAACGGTGGAACAGATACGCGCGCAGCTTGCGGCAAAATAATGCGACGTAAAGTCTGGACATCGTCCATTCCAAGTGAATACGCAGCTTCCCATTGACCTTTTGGAATCGATAAAATGGCAGCTCGAATAATCTCCGATGCATATGCCCCGACATTTAATGAAAAGCCAATGATAGCAGCTGGCAACGGATCAATTGTTATTCCGATCGTCGGCAAGCCGTAAAAAATAATGAACAATTGCACAAGAAGTGGCGTACCGCGAATAGCAGACACATACGCACGCGCCGTCCACTGCAACAATTTCATGCTCGATAGCCGAGCTAAAGCCGTTAACAACGCGATCGCTAATCCAATGACAAATGTAACTACTGACAACGGAATCGTATATAGTAAAGCACCCTTCACCAATGGGAGAAGGGAACTTTCAGCAATATTCGTCAATCTTTCTAACCGTTCTGGATCGATTAACATATTATTTAGATACATCTTCACCAAACCACTTTTCTGAAATTTTTGCGTACGTGCCATCTTCCATCATGTCTTTTAACGCTTTATTTACAGCTTCAACAAGCGTGTCGCTTCCCTTGCGAAACATCAAACCGCTTTGAGAAGCATCGTCGTGTGTGGCGACAATTTGAATCGGTGCATTCGGTTTTTGTTTGAGAAAATCAAGTACAGATAATTTATCGTTAATCGTTGCATCTACTCGTTTGGAACTTAACAATTCAATCGCTTGGTTAAATCCTTCTACTCCTACAACTTCTGCTCCATATGAGCGAGCTAAATCGGCATAGTTACTCGTCATCGATTGCGCTGCTTTTTTTCCTTTCAGATCATCAAACGACTTCAATTGTTGATTTTCTTTATGGACGACAAGAACAGCTGCTGACGTAATATATGGATCGGAAAAATCGTATTTTTCTTGACGATCTGGACGAATGCCCACTTGGTTTGCAACCATATCAAAACGTTTCGCATCTAAACCAGCAAACATCGCATCCCATTGCGTTTCTACAAACACCGGTTTTACACCGAGACGTTTCGCTACTTCTTTGGCAATTTCCACATCAAATCCTGTTAACTCGCCTGTTTCATCATGAAATGTAAATGGCGGATACGTTCCTTCCGTGCCGATTTTCAATTCCCCTTTTTCTTTGATTTGAGCAAATAAGTCATTTTCTTTTTCGTTTTGACCGCACCCTGCAAGCAATCCCCCGATCACTAGCAATGCGATCAACAAAAACCACTTTTGCATCACACTAACCCCCATTATTCTTATCGGTTTTTACGCCTATTAAGCGTAATAGAAGTTTGATCAGATGTCAATAAAAAAAGGAGCAATCGCTCCTTTTTTATACATTTTCCATAATTGGCTCTCGAATGCGAACGAGCACTTTTCGAATGCGCCGATTTTCAACTTGACGAACGGTGACTGTTAATGACTCATATTCAAACGACTCACCAACGGTAGGGATGCGTTCAAACATTTCAAACACCCAGCCGCCGAGCGTATGGGAAGAACTTTCTAACTCATCAATGCCTAAAATGTCGCAAAACTCATCAAGCGGTAATTCTGCATTAAATTCATATTCGTAATCATTAATTTTTTGGAATGTTTTTACCGCTTCATCATGTTCATCCCATATTTCTCCAACAATCTGTTCTAAAATATCTTCTAACGTAATTAACCCAGATGTACCGCCAAACTCATCGATAACAATTGCCATATGCACTTTGCTTTTTTGTAATTCAGGCAATAACGTGGATATACGCATCGACTCAACGACAAATAGCGGCGTACGCAACAATTGGCGGACGTTTACTTCTTTTCCTTGCACAAGTTGACTGAAAAAGTCGCTTTCCGATAAAATACCGATGACGTTATCAATGTCCCCTTCGTATACCGGAACGCGCGAATATCGTTCACGTAAAAAAATGTCCCGAATTTCTTCGATGGGTTGATTCACTTCTACTGCAACCATATCAATGCGCGGTGTGAAAATTTCACCAACTAAAATATCGTTAAAATCGAGCGAACGATGAACAAGTTCTTTCTCTTTATTATCTATTACCCCTTCTTCTTCACTTAAGTTCACCATCACTTTAATTTCTTCTTCTGTGACAGAAGGAACATCGGATTGATGACCAACGAGTTTCGAGACAAGTTTTTTTAACATGACAAGCAACGCTGTAACGGGAGTAAATAGTTGAATTAACATATACAGCACATCGGAAATAAGGAGCGAAAATGACTCCGCATGTTCTTTCGCCAACGACTTAGGTAACACTTCGCCAAAAATTAAAATTAAAATCGTCATGCCAACCGTACTAACAACAAGACCTGTGCTGCCACCAAACAAATCTGTTGCCACTTTTGCTGAAATAGAAGCCGCAGCAATGTTCACGATATTATTTCCGACTAAAATAGTAGAGAGGGCTTGGTCGAAGTTTTCTGCAATATATAATGCTTTTTTACTTCCGTGCCGTTTTTCATCCACATAATTTTTCAAACGAATTTTATTCACGCTCGAAAATGCTGTTTCTGAAGCTGAAAAAAAAGCGGATAATAAAATTAAAACAATGAGTAAAAAAACTAAACTCAGAGGCAAATCTCCCAATGAACATTCACGCTCCTAATCAAATTAATGGTCATGATTAATATATACGTTAATCATACCAAATTTAACTGAAAAAGAAAACGACTGCGCAATCTGCACAGTCGCTCTTATGACTCGATCAACGTTGTACCGATAAAAAAAGTTAAAAGCAATACGTACGTAATATTTAACGTAATCGAAAGTTCTTCCACTTATCCGTCCCCTCCATCAATATATTCCCCATTTTTATTTTAACAATGGTAGGAACGATTTTGTTTGTCAATGATGTGAACATTTTTTACTCATGAAACGCCCAATGATTCGTCGGACCATGCCCGCTGCCAATTTGCAACGTCTGTTCAACAGCGGCTTGAATGAAACGTTTCGCCACATCTACTGCTTCATATATTGTTTTTCCTTTTGCAAGTTGTGCTGTAATCGCTGCGGCAAATGTGCAGCCGGTTCCATGCGTATGTTTTGTATCGATCCGCTTGCTTTTCCATTCATAAAATTGTTCTCCGTCGTATAAAAGGTCGACAAGTTCATTTCCTTCTCCATGTCCCCCCTTCATAACAACGTACCGAACGCCCATGTCATGAAGCTTTTTCGCTGCTTCTTTTCGTTCTTCTACCGTTTCAATTCGCATATTTGTCAATACTTCCGCTTCTGGAATATTCGGCGTTAATACGTAAGCAAGCGGCAGCAGATGACGTTGCAACGCTTCCACCGCTTCTTGTTTCAACAGCGGTGCCCCGCCTTTTGCGATCATGACGGGATCGACGACAACGCGCGTCCATTTGTATTGCTTCATTTTGTGAGCAACTAATTCGATAATCTCATGGCTAAATAACATGCCTGTTTTCACTGCATGCGGCGATAAATCGACCGCAACGGAATCGATTTGTCGTTCAACCGCCTCAACAGAAAGCGGGTATACTCCTTGTACACCGAGCGTATTTTGTGCAGTTACCGCAGTAATGGCTGACATGCCAAACACATGTAATTGATGGAATGTTTTTAAATCCGCTTGAATGCCAGCACCCCCGCCACTATCTGAACCAGCAATCGTCAACGCTTTATATACCATGCTTTTCACCCCAAATATTGATAATATAGCCGCTTAGCTTCTTGAACGTCATTTGTTCCATGGATAAATACACGTCCATCTGAAAAGACGACAAAACGATGTGGATGAATTGTAAATGAAAGTAAATATTCATTTTGTTCAACGCGAATTCCTTGTTGTTGTAAAAAGGACATGAGCCTTGTCCACTCTCGCTCTCTGCGCTGGACAGGACGAATTTGTACCGTCTCTCGTCCGCACAATACCGCAAATTTCGTTTCATTTTCGTATTGGAGAGCTGGATAAGTTCTTGTTTCACCACACGATGGACAATTATCTTTTTTTAACTTTTGCACATCGATCATCCGATATTGTCCGTTCCATATATCAAACGAAACGAGCTTGCGATTGACGGGAGCATGCACGCATATTTTTAACGCTTCAGCCGTTTGATGCGCAACAACCATATGAACGACAGGACTAATAATCCCAGCGGTATCGCACGTCGCAACACCAAGCGGCACTTCTTCAAGCAAACAGCGTAAACACGGCGTTTCATTCGGGATAATGACGTAGCTTAATCCATAGCTTCCGACACATGCCCCATAAATCCACGGCACATCATACTTTTGTGAAATATCGTTAATGATCATACGCACATCGAAATTGTCGGTACTATCAATAATCACATCCGGTCGCTCACATGCAACGAGATGGTCAAGTACACGTGCATCTGCATCGGCGACGATCGGTTCAACGACTACATCGCTATTGATTTCTTGCAAATGAACCGAAGCCGCGATCGCTTTCGGCAATCGTTTCGTCGCATCGTCTTCCGTATATAGCTGTTGGCGCTGTAAATTGCTCCATTCGACATAATCGCGGTCAACAATCGTTACTTTTCCAACCCCTGCACGTACAAGCGTCTCCGCATTTGCTGCCCCAAGCGCTCCAGCACCGATAATGAGCACATGTTTTTTACGAATGTATTGTTGTCCTTTTTCTCCGATTGGCGCGAACAATTGTTGACGTGAGTAGCGATTCATGAAACGATGCTCATCCCCTCAATTGGACTGCTCGCTGTAGCATACCGCTTTTTCGGAATGCGCCCTGCTTCATATCCTAGCCGCCCCGCTTCAATCGCCAGTTTCATCGCTTTCGCCATTTTTACCGGATCTTTCGCAGAAGCAACCGCTGTATTTAACAATACCCCATCAGCACCTAACTCCATCGCTAACGCGGCATCAGCTGGACCACCAATGCCTGCATCAATAATGACAGGAACGGTTGCTTGTTCAATAATAAATTGAATGTTTAACGGATTGATAATTCCTTGCCCGGATCCGATCGGTGATGCCCCAGGCATAATTGCATGACAACCGAGCTGTTGTAGTCGTTTCGCTAGCACGACATCATCCGACGTATACGGTAAAACAATAAATCCTTCTTCTAGCAACATCTCCGTTGCTTTTAACGTCTCGATTGGATCAGGCAACAACGTTTGATCGCACCCGATCACTTCCACTTTCACCATGTCGCAAAGTCCAGATGCTTTCGCTAAACGAGCGATGCGCACCGCTTCTTCCGCCGTTTTTGCCCCCGCTGTATTCGGTAGCAATTTATATTTCGTTACATCGATTTTTTCTAAAAAATTCGGTTGATCAGGCGCAAAAATGTTCATTCTCCGAACGGCAAACGTTAAAATTTGTGCTCCTGACGCTTCAACCGCTTCTTTTTGAATATCGATGTTCGGAAATTTCCCTGTCCCAAGCAGTAAACGAGATTGAAATGTATACGGTCCGATTTGTAACATATTATCCTCCCCCTACAAAATGAACGATTTCAATACGATCACCATCTGCAATGGCTGTATGTTCATATTTCTCTTTCATAATAATGTTCGCATTGATTTCAACGATCGCGATCTTTTCATGAATACGAAAATATTGTAACAGTTGAGCGACAGTACGAATGTGAGTTGGCAAGTCAATCATCTCACCGTTAATGATGCAACGCATGCCCCTCCCCCTTTCTTATGAGCGAAAACGGTGTCATATCAAATGGAACTTCTTTTCCTTCTAGCATATCGCTCACGCATCGGCCTGTGATGGCGCTTAATAAAATGCCGTTTCGATAATGTCCCGTCACAACGAATACGTTTTCATATTGTGGATGCTCCCCGATATAAGGCATGCCATCTTTTGTTTGTGGGCGAATGCCTGCCCAAGCTTTCTCAAATGTGGCATGAGCGATGTCTGGAACGATTTGCATCGCACGCGCTAGTAAATGATGCACGCTACTTGCTTGCACCGTTTTCGTAAACGAATCGGCAATTGCGCTAGCCCCGATGACAAGGCGATTGTTTGCTTTCGGAACGATATAACAGCCGTTTTTTGCAAATACAGTCGTCCGCAAAAGCGGTGTTTCCGTCGTGACAGCGATGCACTCTCCTTTTACAGGATACATATGTAGCGATAATTGTAATTTTTCTGCGAAAGCGGACGTCCATGCTCCGCAAGCGATGACAATATGTTCCGCATGTAGCGTGCCGCTCGTTGTTTTCACTCCCGTTACACGCTCACCGTCGAAAACAACGTCATACGCTTCCGTATACGGTAAAAAGGTTGCGCCTTTTGCCATCGCTGCACGCGCGAAAGCAACGGAAAGCTGTTTGGCATCGACTTGTTGATCGATCGTATACATCGCTCCGTATTCACTTCGTACGTGCGGTTCGAGTTGGGTCACGTCATCGGACGTTAGCCAACGAACGTGTTGCGGTTGAATACGCCCCCAAAATTCATAATGTTCCGTCAATTGTCGGTGCTCTTCCGCCGTCGTCGCCATTTTTAACATGCCTGCTTCATTCCATCCGACAGCGATGTTTGTTAACTGTTGTAACTCAGCGATAACGTTTGGAAATGCCGCTTGACTTGCTAAAGCAAGCGGAATGAGCGGATGATCTGTCGAAAACTCAGAGTGCGCACCGAGCATGCCGGCTGCCGCCGACGATGCTTCTTGTGCCAATTCTCCTCGTTCAATAACAACAACGTGTGCTCCTCTTTTTGCTAACTCAAAAGCAATGCTACTGCCAATAATGCCTCCGCCAACAATTAAAACGTCCATGTCTCTTCCCCCATTTGCTCTCGATATAACTGAACGGTCGATAACGGATGATCGGCATAATATACTGTCGACATAACCGCAATCCCCGTTGCCCCAGCCGTTAACACATCGCGAACGTGCATAGGCTTAATGCCCCCAATTGCAACAACAGGAATGTGCACACTACATGCTAACTCCTGCAAAGAGGTAAGCCCGCGCGGCTTTATTCCTTCTTTACAGTTCGTCTCGTATATATGACCGAAAATGACGTAATCGGCTCCTTCGTTTTCCGCTTGTTTCGCTTCTGCAAACGTATGAACAGATTGACCGACGCGCAAAAACGGAAACCGTTCTTTAATTTGTTTTACCGACAAACTATGATAGGCGAGCTGAACGCCGCCAACGCCATAAACGACAGCGACGTCCACCCGATCATTGACGACAATTTTTTGCGCCGGCACACTTGCTTCAAGCAATTTTTCCACGATGATGCCAACCTCTTTTGCCGCACGATGTTTTTCGCGAACATGAATGTAATCGACATATGAATGAACGAGCGATGAAATATGAACAAATGTTTCTATCGACTGATTGCCTGTTGAAATGAGATGAAGTTCTTTCATCTTACCGCACATCCTTGATCGCGACGTACGGAAACGCACCTGCCATGTAATAGCCAACAGCGACAATGACACACATGACGACAAATAAATACACATCATATTTTCCGAGCGTCACTTCATAATAAAACGTCCGTGTCCGCTCACTCGTAAACCCTTTTGCTTCCATCGCCACCGCAATACGTTGGGCGCGACGAATGCTTTGCGATAAAAGCGGAATCGCATACCGTTTCACGAGTTCAAGTTTGCCGCGAAATCCTTTCGCTTTTGCCGCTCGCCGCACTTTTAACGCTTGATGTACCGTTTGAAATTCTTCTAACATGATCGGTAATAAACGAACAGCTGCTAAAAAACTATACGCATATTTTGGTTTCAATTTCGCTTGTTGCATGAGTGAATAAAATAAAAGAACGGGCTTTGTCGTGAGCGCAAACATTAACCCAAAAATCGCAAACAAAAGCGTACGAAATCCGAGATGAACACCGCGATAAAAACTTTCTTCTGTAATATGAACAAGCCCCCAGCGAAACCACGTCGTCTCTCCCTTTCCAAACAAAATCATCGACGACGACGTAGAAATGAAAATAAATAAAAACGGGACGAAAAATAAAAGTACATGCTTCATCCGATAACCGCTAAACAACATAAATAACGCGATAAACCCAATCGTCCAATTGATGAGCACATTCGGATTATGGACAAAAACAATCACAACAAACATCGGCAAAAATAACAATAATTTCGCTGTCGGATTTGTTTGATGCAACCATGTTTCTTTATATTCGATATTCCATCTCATCCCATTCCACCTCGCACCAACATACGAGGAGCGATCGGTTCATCAGCAACAAGCTTTCCGTTGTCAATAACCCATCGTCTCGTTGCAAATTGGGACACGATGCGCTCATCGTGCGTCACCATGACAATCGCCTTTCCTTGTTGTCGATACGCTTCAAGCCATTCGAGCAACGCAAACGTATTTTTTGCATCTTGCCCGAACGTCGGTTCATCAAGAAGCAATATGCGATGACGCTCCGTTACTGAAGCGGCAACACTTAGTCGCCGCTTTTGCCCCATTGACAATTGATATGGATGCAAATGCCGTTGCGCGCTTAAATGAAAGCGCTCAAGCAATCGCTCGACTTCCTCAGCTACTTCATGCTCTGAACGTTTTTCAAGACGAAGCGAATAAGCTAGCTCATCATCAACACGATTTGCGATAAATTGAAATTCTGGGTTTTGAAAAACAAAGGCAATGTGATCATACAACAACTCGGCATTTGTTAACGGCTGTTGTTGCCAGTATATATCGCCTTCTGTTCGAATGAGTTTCATCAAGCTTTGTAGCAACGTACTTTTGCCGGCGCCGTTTTCACCTGTAATCGCAATCCATTCGCCCGCATAAATCTTTAACTCGTCGACCGCTATTTTTTCTTCTTTTTGTCGAAAACCGCGGAGCGATTGTACATGTAACAGAACATCCGCCTGCACATAAGGTTGTTGCGCCGTTTTTGGCTTTTCATACGTTTCCCACACGTTCGGATACCAAACGCCTTGTTCAGCAATAAACGAACGATACGTTGAAAAAATTTCATTCGTTGAACCGTCAGCGATAATCTCACCATGTTCATTAAATAAAATGATGCGTTCAACAAAATCAAGAACATGATCAATTTTATGTTCGACGATCACAACCGTTCGGTCCTCCGCCACTTCTTTTAACGTTTCCCATACCGTTTTTGTGCCTTCTTCATCAAGAAGTGCTGTCGGTTCGTCTAAACATAGCACATCAGGTTCAAGCGCTAAAACCGATGCAATCGCCAATCGCTGTTTCATTCCACCTGATAACGTTTGAATCGGCACATGAACGTGTGGAAGGCGAAGGCGCACACGTTGAAGCATGTGCGCGATTTTTTCTTTCATCTCCGCACGAGGCACACCGAGATTTTCGAGCACAAACGCCATTTCTTCATCAACATACGGCATGCAAAACTGCGCATCGGGATCTTGAAATACATAACCTACACGATTTGGAATGTGAAGCGCTTTTGCTTTCATCGGCACATCGATCGAGCGCGGAATAATGCCTGCCATCACTTGCAAAAGCGTGGACTTTCCGCACCCTGACGGACCTAAAAGTAACACTTTTTCTCCTTTTTTAATCGAAAGCGATACATCGGTAAATAACCGCTTTTCTGCCCCCGGAAATTTTAATCGCAATTGTTCGATATGAATCAATGACGTCACCTTCTATTTATCAAGCGAGTCGTAATCTTCTTTTGTCGTCGGGCGCAACAGTTGCGTCACACCTGTCGCTTCGAGCGCTTTTACAAGCGAATAAGCAAATACGCCAGCAATGATAATCGCTCCAACGAAACGCGCACCGATAAATAACGTTAAATTCCACCATGCTAATTGGTCAATATATCCTTTATAAAAATCAAGAACGAGGGAAGCGATCGTCGAACCAACAGCGGCAAGCGATACAACTGCCACATCAAAACGTTTATAACGGAAAGCAGCGAATACAAGCTCAGCAAGCAATCCTTGCACAAAACCGTAAAATAGCACTTCTAGTCCCCATTCGGAACCAGCTAAAAACTCCCCTGATGCAGCCGCGACTTCCGCAAGCAACGCCACCCCTGGCTTACGAATCAATAAATACGCAACAGTTGCGGCAATAAACCACATCCCATAAATAAGTTGATCGAGATGAAGCCCAAGCGGTTTTACTGCATAGTAAAGCGGTCCCCACACTTTATACACAATACCAAACACAATAGCCACCACAACAGTCGTTAATACGTCTGTTAATTTAAGCCCTTTCGTTTGCATAAACATCCTCCTCTTCAATTGGCCAACGTTCTAATTTGTACGCCATGTCCCAAAATAAATATTCATACTGACTGCTGATCCAAAAATGTTGCTTCATTCGCTCCAACTCTTTTTCACTTACCGTTTTCGCAATGTCATTTAAGCGCGCAATTTGTTGTTCGACAAGCTGTCTAAACCAATCGGAGCCATACGCTTCAATCCATTTCGCATAAATCGGATGATTCGGCTGGCAATGCTTTAACCTCTCACCAATTTCGTAATACAACCAATAGCACGGTAAAATAGCCGCTAATACATCGCCAAAGTGTCCCGCAAACGCTGCCCGATACATATGTGACGTGTATGCATACGCGGTTGGTGCAGGAACAAATGACGCCTTTTCCTCTTCTGTAATACCGAGCTCTTTCATAAATGTTTCATGTAGACGAAGCTCAGCTTCATACGTATTTTGCGCATGATTCGCCATGCTTGCGGTCGTTTGTAAATCATCCGCCATCGCTCCGCCAAGCGCTTGCACTTTCGCAAAGTGTGTCAAATAATATGAATCTTGTAATACATAATACCGGAAACAACGTAAATCAAGCGTTCCTTCTCCGAGCTCTTTCACAAACGGATGATGAAAGCTCGCTTCCCAAATCGGATCGACAGCTTTGCGCAACTGTTCTGAAAACAACATTTCCTCTCCCCCTTAAGAAAAATAAAAAACCACTTTCTTTTGCGCAAAGAAAGTGGTTGTAAACGATGGAAATTGACATATAGACACACTTCGCACCGTCTCCACTTCCCTACGCTGGTATGATCCAGATCAGGTTCTAAGGGTCTCAAAGGCACACTTTGATCTCAGCCTATCTAAAGGCCCCCCTAGTGGAATACATTTGTATCATTCACTTTGTCACTAATATTAGCATATTTCATTGAATTGTCAAATATTTTTATCCATATTTGCGCGCATCGTTTTCTTCCTGTATGCTAAAGTAGCGAATATATAGTCAGGAGTGGGATGTATGGCAAATGTATTTTTAAAGCGAAAAAGAAAAAAGCGGCTCGAGCTTGGACATCCGTGGGTGTTTCAAAGCGAAGTCGATTATATTGAAGGAGATTTTGAACCGGGTGATTTCGTCAACGTATATAACCACCAACGTCACTTTTTAGCGAAAGGATATATTAACCCAAAATCACAAATGATCGTGCGCGTGCTGACGCAAAATCCAAACGATGAATTAGATGCGCAATTTTTTATGAACCGCATTCGTCAAGCGTGGGCGTATCGCGAGCGCATGATTCCGGGCGTTCGTTCATGTCGCGCCGTTTATGGTGAAGCCGATTTTTTACCTGGGCTCATTGTCGATAAATACGAAGATGTGCTCGTTGTGCAAATTTTATCGCTTGGCATGGAAAAAAGAAAAGAATGGATTTTACAAGCACTTCTTGACGTTTTTCAACCGAAAGCGATTTATTTACGCAACGACGTCCACGTGCGCGAATTAGAAGGATTAAAACAAGAAAAAGGATTTTGGTACGGTACGTGCGATACGAACGTACAAATTGAAGAAAACGGCGTGAAATATATTGTCGACATTGAAAACGGGCAAAAAACAGGGTTTTTCTTCGATCAACGTCAAAATCGTGCTGCGATCAAGCCGCTTATTACAAGCGAATCGACCGTGCTCGATTGCTTTACACATACAGGTTCATTTATGTTAAACGCCTGCTTATATGGGGCAAAACATGTGACCGCTGTCGATATTTCCGAACACGCCATTGAAACTGCAAAGCGAAACGCCGAGTTAAACGGATTTACAAACGTCGATTTCGTCGTTGCAAACGCGTTTGACTATTTACGTGAATGTGTGCATGAGGGAAAAAAATGGGACGTTGTCATTATTGACCCACCAGCGTTTGCAAAATCCGCTCATGCGGTGCCAAAGGCGCTTGCTGGCTATAAAGACATTAATTTAAACGGCTTAAAGCTCGTCAAAGACGGCGGCTTTTTCGTGACGGCAAGCTGCTCGTACCATGTGCATCCTGATATGTTTCAAGCAATGGTTGCGGAAGCCGCGTTTGATGCAAAGAAAATTTTACGTCAAATTCATTGGAGCGGTGCAGGGTATGACCATCCGAAACTGCTTGCGGCTGATGAAGGAGATTATTTGAAGTTTGCCATTTATGAAGTACATTCTCGTAAGTAACAGGTTGGTGCACGCCAACCTGTTTTAAAATGGACAAAATCTCGATGCACACATCTCGTAAAAGTGAGATATACTATAATTGAAAACGCTTTCTTTTTGTGAGGTGATTACGATGGCATTGAAAACGATTTGCCCAAAATGTTTTGGGAAAAAGAAAATAAAAGTTTGTTTGTCGCTTTATAAAACATGTTCGACTTGCAACGGAACAGGAAAAATTCAACAATCGTCAACAAAACGAATTAGTTAAAAAGCACTTCGCACCAACCATTGATGCGAAGTGCTTTTTGTTTATGCCACCGATTTTCGTTGTTTCGCTTTCGCTTGTGCACGTAAAATTTTCACAGATAAATAAATACCCGTCCCTGTTAAAATGATAATGGAAATGGCAGCTGCATCGATGATGAGACGATTCCAAATCCCAAGTTTCCCAACATGAATCGCACGGACAAACGAGGCGAATTTGTTCACTTCTTTTTTCACAACTGTACCGTCTGGCGCAATCGTCACTAACGTCCCATCTTTATCGTTTAGCCGTACCATATACATCCCATGATTCATCACGACACCAACTTCATCCATTGAAAACGCACCGGATTCACTCGCTTTTTTTACCGCATCGATCATATGTAACTGTGCATGTCCATGTCCATCACCATGCGCATGCTCATGATTTCCATGCGAATGCCCGCCCATTCCCATTAACCAACGCTCTGTTAACAACAATCCTGTCACCGCTTCCAAAAGTAAAAATACAGAACAAATGAGTCCAATCCATAAGTGCAAATTGCGCGTTTTTTTCATTTGTATTCCTCCAACTTCATTCATGTTTTACAAATGTAAATGTAAAATATGAAAATGGGAGAAGTTTGAAAAGTAAGTGAAAGAAATGTGAAATCCCCTTTTCCATATCGGAAAAGGGGATTTCGTTATTTCATCAAATATACGCGCGCTTCATACGGACGCAATGTAAAGCGTGTTGCATGTTTATGCGGCTTCACATCGTAGTTTGCTAGCACCAATTGCTCGCTATTTAATTTCAACGAATCATAGCGATACATCGTTTTACGGTCTGTTAAGTTCACGATGACGATCGCTTTTTCTTCGCCGAGTGTACGCGTATATGCATAAATCGCTTTATGATTTTCTAATATTAAATCATATGTTCCGTAAACAAATACTTCATGTTGTTTTCTTAGTTGGATCATGCGCTTGTAAAAGTTTAGTACAGAGTTCGGTTCGTTTAACTGCTTTTTGACGTTAATTTGTTTATAATTTTCATTCACACCAATCCACGGTGTTCCAGTCGTAAATCCGGCATTTTCTTCATCCGACCATTGCATCGGTGTGCGTGAATTATCGCGGCCGTTTTTCCAAATCCATTGCATCACTTCTTCGTGTGAACGACCTTTAGCTCGCTCAATGCGATAATAATTTTTAATAGCGACATCGTCATATTCATCAATCGTTTCAAACCGCACATTCGTCATGCCGATTTCTTGTCCTTGGTAAATAAACGGTGTCCCTTGCATGAGAAAATATAATGCCCCTAACGCTTTGGCGCTTTCAACAAGATATTGTTCATCATTTCCCCATGTCGATACGGAACGCGGCTGGTCATGATTTTCAAGAAATAGCGCATTCCACCCAACACCTTCTAATCCCTTCTGCCATTTTGTTAATACCCGCTTTAATTTCCGAACATCAACACCGCCATCTGTTCCTTTTTGCCAAAGTCCAAGATGTTCAAACTGAAAAATCATATTAAAAATGCCATTTTCTTCACCGACCCAATCTTCTGCTTCCTCGACCGTTACTCCGTTCGCTTCGCCGACTGTCATAATGTCATAACGCGCAAACGTTTGCGCTTTGAGTTCACGAAGATAGTCCATGATCCCTTCTTGATTCATATGTCCATCAAACGAAGGGACATAGTCAAGTCCTTTTGGATTTGGTAGATCAGGGAGTCCTTCTTTTTTCTTAATATGTGAAATTGCATCAACACGGAACCCATCAATGCCTTTATCAAGCCACCAGTTAATCATATCATATAACGCGCGACGAACATCTTCATTTTCCCAATTTAAATCCGGTTGCTTCGTCGCAAACACGTGCAAATAATATTGATCGGTTTGTTCATCATACTCCCACGCTGAACCGCCAAAAATGCTTTCCCAGTTGTTTGGCTCTTTGCCGTTTTTCCCATCGCGCCAAATGTACCAATCGCGCTTTGGATTGTCGCGTGATGAGCGCGATTCAATAAACCATGGATGCTCATCGCTCGTATGGTTAATAACAAGATCTAAAATGACTTTCATGTCGCGTTTATGAATTTCTTCAAGCAACTGATCGAAATCTTCCATCGTTCCAAACTGTTCCATAATGTCTTGATAATCGCTAATGTCATAGCCATTATCTGCATTTGGCGATTTATAAATCGGACAAATCCATATGACATCGATTCCAAGGTCTTTTAAATAGTCAAGCTTTTGGATAATCCCTTGTAAATCACCAATCCCGTCTCCATTTGAATCCATAAAGCTTCTTGGATATATTTGATATGCAATCGCTTCTTTCCACCAAGCTCTTTTCACATGAAATCCTCCTCAATTGACTCAAAATAAATCGCTTTCAATGATTATTACTCTTTCATGTTAATATACAAATTGCTTTGTTTAAAGAGGAAGTTGCACTTTTTCATAAAAAATTTCGTTTTATCTGTGCAAACGTTTCACTTTTTTATATTATAAAAGTAAACGACCGCTTTGGCGATCGTTTGCTTTTATATTTATTCCATTGGAGCCGTTTTATTGTGCGTACGAGAAATTGTAATGCGGCCGATGAACATTGCAAAAACAAAACCGATGCCAACAAAAATTAACCCATATAAAAACACATCGCTTAACGCATCAACGAGCGTTTGTTTTAATACAGGTACAAACATTTGTTGCATTTGTTGTGGAATGTTTTTTAACGTATCCGGATTTAAAATGACTGAATATACACTTTGTGGATTCGATTCAACGAGTTGTTTAAATGAATCCGTCATCGCATGCGCTTGTGCTGGTAATTTCTCTAACAGCGGAAGAAACTTCGCTTCTAATAAATCTTTCGAACGATGGTTCATAATCGCTCCTAACAACGTTGCCCCAAACGTTCCACCAATTTGACGGAAAAATTGACTCGATGATGTCACAATACCGAGCTGCGATTTTGGAAATACTTCTTGTAACGCTAATGTAATGACCGGATTGACAAATCCTAGTCCAAAACCGAGCGTTGCCATAAATAACATCGCGGTCCACTTATTCGTATCGACGTTCATCGTTGACAATAAGAAAAAGCCGAGCGCCACAAGCACCATTCCGACAATGACTTGCGGACGAACGCCAATTTTTTGTACAAGTCGTCCGCCGATCATGCTTGCAATAATGAGCGCAAACATCATCGGAAACATCATCGTTCCTGATTCGGATGGGCTCATGCCGATAATGCCTTGCATAAAGAGTGGCACGAACATAATTGCTCCAAACATACCGACAGACATAAAAAAGCCGACACTATTAAGCACAACAAATGTTTTATTTTTTAATAAATGCATTGGCATAATTGGCTCTTCTGCTTTTCGTTCAACAAATACAAATAAGCTAAAAAAAACGACAGAGCTAGCTAATAAAGAAATGATTTGCCACGATATCCAATCGTATTTATCGCCACCAAACGTTAAAGCAAGCAATAACGAAACAACCGCGACAACCATTGTAAACATGCCGGCTAAATCAAGCTTTACTCGCTCAACTATACGATGATTATGCAAACCGATTGAAATGAGCACAATCGCCAACACACCAACAGGAAGGTTAATATAAAACACCCAGCGCCAATTTAACGAATCAACAATCCATCCACCGACTTGCGGACCGAGAATAGATGCCAAGCCAAATACGCCACCGAACACACCTTGCCATTTTGCGCGCTCTGCTCCTGTAAACAAATCACCGATGACAATCATCGCCATCGGCATCATAATGCCTCCCCCAATGCCTTGAATGGCGCGGAAAATAATGAGCTGAGTCATCGTATCCGCCATGCCACATAACGCTGAACCAATAATAAAAATCGCTAATCCTGAAACATAGATCGACTTTCGCCCAAATAAGTCAGCAAGTTTCCCTGCAATCGGGACAATCGTTGTTGATGTGAGCATGTATGCGGTTGTTAGCCATGCCATCATACTTAATCCACCAAGCTCGCCAACAATGCGAGGCAACGCTGTGCCAACGATCGTGCCATCGAGTGCCCCAAACAACATCGCCACAAGTAATCCGGTAATTAAAATACCTCGTTTTTGTTGTATATTTGCAATACTTGTTTGTATCGCTGCTTGTTCTTTCATATATCTCACTTCTCCTCTTTCTCATTTATCGCAGCAATTTTTTCGATAATATAGACAAACTGTTCAAGTTCATCGAATTGTAATTGGCTTAAATAACGCTCAATAATTTTTCTTCGCTCCGCCCGTGCATGTTGAAGCATTTCTTTCCCCTTTTCAGACAATTGTACATACACGACGCGACGATCTTCGTCATCTCGTTCGCGTAATACAAATCCGCTTTTATATAAGCGATCAATCATTGTCGTAATGGCGCTCGGTTTGACAAACATTTCGTCCGCCAATTCGCTCACTGTACATTTCCCACGCTTCGACAACAAGTTTAAAATAAAAAACTGCGGTTTCGTTAAGCCAATTTCCTCCTTAGCTAAGTCAGCTGCCAATTTGCGAAGGGCTAACGAAAACGCATGCTCTAATCGTTCAACAAGTGCGGTGAACGGCGTTTGCTCCATACACATCCCACCTTTTTTAACAATATAAATATTTAACATAGTTAAATATACATGAAAGAAAATATAAAGTCAATGAATCATTCTTGACGTATCAAATGATGTGCTCGCTCATACATTGTCATAAGGAGGGAGTGCGATGAAACGAGATGAACAAAAAGCATTAGAAAAAGCCATCGCGGAAATTACGGAAATTGCCGAAGGGTTTGGGCTTGACTTTTATGAAATGCGCTATGAAATTTGCCCAGCTGATATTATTTACACATTTGGAGCATACGGCATGCCGACACGTTTTTCACATTGGAGTTTTGGGAAACAATTTCATAAAATGAAACTTCACTATGATCTTGGATTAAGTAAAATTTACGAGCTTGTCATTAACTCCGATCCGTGCTACGCCTTTTTATTAAATACAAATACGCTTATTCAAAATAAATTAATTGTCGCACACGTCCTTGCTCATAGCGACTTTTTTAAAAATAACGTTCGCTTCAGCAACACAAAACGAGACATGGTCGAAAGCATGGCGGCAACAGCGGAACGAATTAAGCATTATGAGCACGAATACGGGAAACAAGAAGTCGAAAAGTTTTTAGACGCTGTATTAGCCATTCAAGAGCATATTGACCCTTCGCTTCTTCGACCAAAGCTTTCATGGACGATTGCTGATACGGAAATATACGAGGAAGATGATGAAACACCAAAACCGTCGCCATATGACGATTTATGGTCGCTTGATGAAAAGAAAAAAGCACCACAAACGCGAAAAAAACGAAGAAAATTTCCTCCGCAACCAGAAAAAGATTTACTATTGTTTATTGAAGAATATAGCCGTGAGCTTGAAGAATGGCAGCGCGACATTTTAACAATGATGCGTGAAGAAATGCTTTATTTTTGGCCGCAGCTCGAAACGAAAATTATGAACGAAGGCTGGGCAACGTACTGGCATCAACGTATTTTACGTGAAATGGATTTAACGAGCGATGAAGCGATTGAATTTGCTAAATTAAATGCTGGCGTTGTTCAACCTTCCCGAACGGGTATTAATCCGTATTACTTAGGATTGAAAATTTTTGAAGATATTGAAAAGCGTTGGGACAATCCGACAGAAGAAATGAAAAAACTTGGCGTCAAACCAGGTTCAGGACGTGCAAAAATATTTGAAGTACGCGAGCTAGAATCTGACATCTCCTTTTTGCGTAACTATTTAACAAAAGAACTCGTCATGCGAGAAGATATGTATTTGTTCCAAAAACAAGGAAAAGACTATAAAATTGTTGATAAACATTGGGAACACGTGCGCGATCAGCTCGTAAACATGCGCGTCAACGGGGGATTTCCATATATTACAGTCAATGACGGCGACTACATGCGCAACGGGGAGCTATATTTAAAACATTCGTACGAAGGCATTGAACTAGACGTCAAATATTTAGAAAAAGTGCTTCCGTACATTTATCAACTTTGGGGGCGCGCCGTTCATATGGAAACAATCATCGAAAACAAGCAAACGCTGTTCACATACGACGGACGAAACGTACAACGAAAATATATATGAGCTATTGATTAAACAATTAACAAAAAGTTTACATTTTATGTAAACTTTTTGTTCTTTCTCTGAGTAATTACATAAAGCCTGTGTCACAGCATTTATTTAATTAAAATCTTACCTGTGTTCTTAAAACGTTCTATAATGACAAATAGTCGAGAATAGCAATCTTGAATAGTTTTTTCATTCCTAATATTATTGTAAAGTCCTATACCAAAGTATGTATCTCTATAAAATCCTACCACATAGTCCCTCGATTTTATGATGTGAGCGTCTTCATAACTTAATTGGTCATCAAGAAACGCCAAATAGACCTTTTCAGAATCAATAAAAACAAATGGAATAGGGGATTCCCAATAAATTTTAGCATACTGTGGCTCAGCTGCTTCTCTTAAGTATTTTTTGGTGATAAATACACTATCCACCTTTGTAACAAATTTTTTTTGCAAAACGTCTTCCAGTGACATTTGAATGAAAGAAACATTCTTTTCCCTAATCTTAGGAATATCTCCAACAACCCCAATTTTTAGTTCTCGCCCTAAATAAACTGGCGAATGAAAATTTGCTCCCTCATTTGCTTTGTTGATCAAGTACGAAACAGAGAACATTAATATAACTATTATGAATAGTTTTCTCATAAGTCCCTCCTAAATGAATGATAATCAAAACAATTACATTATACCAATAACCATAATTATAAAAAATAGTTTTTTTTTGTATTTTATTTGTTAGTATTATATTAGTTGCTATCCAAATGATAGCTTAAAAACTTAATTTTTTATATGGAGGTAAATAATGAAAAATATCCTAGTTATCAATTTTTTTATTATTCATTTTGTCAAATTTAGCCCCAATCAACAACCAAGTTTATGCAGAAGAAAATAATGATATTAGAAAATTTGTTGAATTAAAGGAGAGCGATGTATTCACTCCTATGACTGATGAAGAATTAGATAAGATTAGGGATTCTGATGAAGACTATCATGTCGAGTTAACATATGAACAAGCTGTTGAGAGAACAGCAGAAATAACTGGAAAATCAGTTGAACAGGTTATGAAAGAAAATCCAAATGTTGAAGCCGAATTTATCGATAAACAGCATGTAATGAAAATCGCTAGTTCAACATGTACTTGGCATGAAACTTCAACTACACACAAAGTTTACAGCTATAATGCCAAATTAATTGTTATAGTAAAAGCTTGCAGGGATGGCTCTTTTGGATGGGTAGATGTTAATACTAAACCAATGTTACAGGAATTTCAAGCAGGAAGTAAGTATTTCCAAGGAACTATACAGGTCGATTTAGAGCCAACTGGTTATTATTACGTTATAAATGGAAGTTTTTACAATAACACTACCGTAACCCATACTGGAACAACAGGTGCTAATACAATTTGGACAGCTACATATACTGTAAGTACAACATCTAATTACTACGGTTCATTATATACAGGTGTTCAGTGGAAGGCTGTCATCTATTAAATACAATGTAACTATATACATCCAAATTGACATTTTAACCTCTGATTTACGCAGTACACCCGATGCGACGCAACACCTCATCCGGGTGTTGTAGAACGTACTGTTCGAAACGAGTAATGGATTGGGCAATGTCGTTTTGATCCTTGTGAAAAACGTTGGCAATCACTTCATCTTTCAACCACTTCCATAGCCGTTCAATTGGGTTCAACTGTGGAGAATACGGTGGCAAAAAGATGAAATGAAACGCATCGCCTTCCTCGCCATCAAGAAAGGCTTGCACCATCTTGGCATGATGAATGCGTGCGTTGTCCAACACAAGCACGAGGAATCGGTCCGTATATTTCTCTTTCAATCGGCGCAAAAAGTCCAGGAACGTTTCGGCATTGGCAGATGAAGCACGATGGAAAACCACATCGCCTTGTTGAACATCGACGGCGCCAAAAATGGAAACGTGGTCATGATGACCATAGCTTGGCACTTGTTTTTGATTCCCTACTTCTGCCCATGTGGTACGTAGCGCTTGATAAGCGCGAACATGTGTCTCATCCACATAAAACAGCATGGCATTCTCGGTAATTAGTTTTTTTTATAAATTCGAGTTCCTTTTGAAAAGCAGCTTGATGTTCTGGATTCGCTTTCACAAGCTTATAAGTCGGACGTGTCCATGACAAACGAAGACGATGCAATAACTTACGAATGCCTTCACGTGACATCGAAACGCCATAGGTATGGATGTAAGATTGTAAAATACGCGTGTTCCATGATGAAGCAATGCCCCAGCCAACATCTACAGGTGTGGTGGTTAACACGAGTTGTCTAATTTCTTGTTGTTGTTCTTCCGTCAGAAAGGGCACGCGACTAGGTGGCAAACGACGATCGAGTAGATGATCGAGCCCACCTTGATTAAAACGTGCAACGTAGAGGACAACGGATTGACGGCACAGATTGACCATTTTGGCCACATCTTTGCCAAGATGACCTTCCATGACAAGACGAACAGCGGTCACCCGAACGCGAAGGGAAGCATCTTTGATTTTCCGTTCTTGTTTCCGAAGGGTTCGAGGCGTCCAGCCGTGATCATTTGTGATTTTTAGACGTTTCATGTCCTTTCCGCTCCTTTTACACATGAGTATTTAGGAGCAGTATAGCCATGAAAAAAGGGGTTCATACAGAAGTCATGGTTTTAAGGTGCATGTATTCATGGTTTTAAGGTGCATGTATATATATAAGTTGTGGTTTTGTTTTAGATGGCAGTATTTGCTCTGCTTGTCATCGTGCCAGTTTGTTCGGTGATAAGAACGGAGTAACTATTCACCCCAATAGTAGTATGTAAAGAAGCGCAACACAAATAGGGCATCCCCGTGATAGAAAATGCACTAAGTGGTAGAAAGAACACGATCTATCGTTTCGCCTGTCAACAGAAGACATAACGAGTCCCACACGTTTTTTTCGTGTTTCGTCAGTGTGGAAACGATGCTTCTTGTGATGCAAAACGACTGGGCGAATGTTTCTTCGCGAAACGTACCCGAAATGTTCTCTTTGACTTTGACCATGCGAAGATCGCGTTCGGCTTGGTTGTTGTCAAAGAGAACATGCACTTCACGTAAGAAACGCAGCGCTTCTTCCTTTCGTTTCTGAAGCCGTCGAACAAAAGCGAGTGCTTTTTTCGGAAGAGGCGTCTTCGTTTCCAATCGGTGCTGTGCTCTTTCTAGCATGCGATCATACACTCGTTCCCATCGTTTCGCTTCTTTTTCGGAAAGTGCATCGTGATGGGCTTCGACGGCTTGTTTGGCGGCTAACAGAAACGTGGTCATGCGCGATGCCCATGTATGCCCTTGTTCGATGAAGCCTTTTAACTCACGCAAATGATGGGCGTGACAAAGGGCATGGGTGGCTTGCGTGTATTTTGGATACGTACCGAACCCATCGTGCATCATCGTTCCTTGATATCGGGGAAGAATCCCAATGTCATCGGTCGCTTTCTTTCCGCGAGAAACGTGAGGAGCCAAGTACGTATATTTCGATGTACACGCAACATGCACCCATGCGAGTTTCCCATCCATGCGCAAACTCGTTTCATCGACATGCAGGATGTTGGATTCAAGTAAGGCGTCTTCGATGATGTCCATATTCGATTCTAGCGCTTCGCGTCCTCGTTTCACCATATTGGCAAGGGTTCCTGTACTGATTGAGTGTTGATATCATGCTTCGATCGTATCACTCAAACGTTTGTAAGGGATCAATTGGATATGGTGCAAATATACAGCGAGCGCCGTGAGCCGTGGACCATATTGCACATGATTCGTGACATGGGATGGGAATTCGGCTTGTTGAACACATCGGCAATGTGGGCAGGATTTCACTTCACGTTCATGTTGTGTCACTTCGATCGTCACGGGAGGGAGATCAAACACTTGACGGACATCGATTTTGAACGGTTTGACCTCACGCAAAGAAGCCCCACATCCTTGACACGCGTTCACACGATGATGTGGATGTTCCACTTGATGGAGCGTCGTTCCTTGATGCCCTTCTTGTCCGCCTGGTTTGTTGCCAGATGGCTTGCGAGAAGAATGGGTGTGAAAACGGTCAGAAGATGGAGGCAAATGGCTATTGGAGCTGTTTTTTTTCGTGCGTGCTTCCAGCTCTTGAACGCGATACTTGAGTTGTTCATTTTCTTTGCGCAGCTGTTTGTTTTCGTGACGCAAATGTTCATTTTCTTGAACGAGTTGATGAATGAGCTGTTTCTGTTGTTGAACTTTGCCGATTAAGCTCTCAACTGTAAATACAGCTTGTTGTACCGTCAACATGCGATTCACCTCCTTGTCTATCAATATTCACATCATAGACAAGAAATACAAAAAATATTCAGCTCACTTTATGATGTGGCTGAATAGTTACATGGCAATGATAAATTAATGTAACTCTCTTACATATATTTTTAAAACCGTATGAATTCACTCAACCAATTAGTAGCTCTTTTATTGAAACTTTTTTCTTTTTTTTCCGTACATACATATAAATAACAAGAAAGGTGGGTTTATATGGGGAAACGTTCAGTTACAGGAATGATCATCGGGACAATGGCTGGTCTTTTTCTTCTTGTCGTTGCATTAACATCATGGTACACCGTCGATGAGTCAGAACAAGCGATTATTTTAACGTTTGGTAAAATCGATGAGGAAGTGACGACACCCGGACTACATTTTAAACTTCCTTGGCCGATTCAAACAGTAGAAACGTTATCGCGCGAAACGTTTAGTTTACAGTTTGGATACAAAGAGGAAAACGGAAAAGTCGTCGCCTCAAACAAAGGGGATACAAAAATGATCACCGGCGATGAAAATATTGTCCTCGCTGATATGGTCGTACAATGGAAAATTACTGACCCTGCGAAATTTCTCTATCGTTCATACGAACCGGAACAAATTTTATATAATGCGACATCTGCTTCTTTACGTAGCGTCATCGGTAGCTCAAAAATTGATGATGCATTAACGTCGGGCAAAGCGAAAATTGAAGCAGATGTGCGCGAGTCACTGACCGCATTAATGAAAAAGTATGATATTGGTATTTCGATTTTAGCTGTGAAGTTACAAGACGTTGACTTGCCAAATGACGAAGTGCGCAAAGCATTTACAAACGTTACTGATGCACGTGAGACGATGAATACAAAAATTAACGAAGCGAATAAATATCGCAACAAACGGACGAAAGAAGCCGAAGGGGAAAAAGACGCCCTCATTTCCCAAGCCGAAGCTGATAAAGTAGCGCGGATTGAAAAAGCACGGGGGGATGTCGCCAAATTTAACGCCTTATACGAAGAATATAAAAACGCGAAAGACATTACAAAACAGCGACTAATGATTGAAACGCTTGAACAAGTCCTACCGTACACGCGCATTTACATTATGAACGACGATGGCAATACGCTAAAATATTTACCAATTCAACCGATCGAAAAACAAACGACGGAGAAAAAGAAAGAACAAGGGAGTGGTAATGAATGACAAACTTCCAAGACGATCAAAACATCATCACCTTGAAAGATAAACTTCCGAAGAAATGGTTTCGGTTTATCATTAGTGGCGGCATTGGACTTATTTTACTTATCGTTATTTTAACAAATATATACATCGTTCATGAAAATGAATATAAAGTCGTACGTCAATTTGGCGAAATTGTTCGCATCGATCAAACGCCCGGATTACGCTTTAAAATTCCTTTTATTCAAAGCGTGACATCATTGCCGAAAGCCCAAATCTTTTATGACGTCGCGGAAGCGGAAATTAATACAAAAGATAAAAAGCGAATTCTCGTCAACCATTACGCCATTTGGGAAATTACAAATCCGAAAGAGATGATTCAAAACGCTCGGACATTGGAAAATGCAGAATCAAAAATGGATGAATTTATTTTCTCCATTGTCCGCACCGAGCTTGGACGGTTAAATTACGATGAAATTATTAATGATGAGAAGTCATCACGCGGCAGCTTAAACGATGAAGTAACTGCAAAAGTAAACGAGCTGTTACAACAAGACCGTTACGGTATTCGTGTCGTCGATGTACGCATGAAACGCATTGACTTGCCGGAGGAAAACGAACAGTCTGTTTATAAACGCATGATTTCTGAACGCGAATCAAAAGCGCAAGAATATTTATCAATGGGAGATGCTCAAAAACAGCGTATTATTGCTCAAACAGACCGCGAAGTAAAAGAAATGCTCGCCAAAGCGCAAGCGGATGCTGAACGTATTCGCGCAGCAGGCGAACAAGAAGCAGCGCGTATTTATAACGAAACATTTGCAAAGGATGCTGAATTTTATTCGTTTTACCGTACGCTCGAATCGTATAAAACGACGATCGGCGAAGATACGGTCGTCATTTTACCAGCCGATTCACCTTACGCGAAATGGCTATTGGGGCAAACGCGCTGAACTTTCAGCGCGTTTCGTGCTCAAGTAGCCATTTTTTTCGCTCTATTCCCCACGCGTATCCACCAAGTTCTCCACCCGTGCGAATGACACGGTGACAAGGAATGACGATCGTGATCGGATTGTTACCGACAGCATTGCCAACGGCTCGCACCGCTTTCGGTTGACCAATTTGTTTGGCAATATAAGCATATGAAACCGTTTGTCCATAGGGAATCGTTTGTAACGCTTCCCATACACGCATTTGAAACGGTGTGCCACTCACCCGTAACGGAATCGAAAACGACGTTCGCTTCTTTTGGAAATATTGTTCAATTTCTTCTAGCGATTGCATGAGGGGCTCCGCCACTTTTTCGTTCTGATCTCCACCTTGTTCAACGACATCAATCCGCTCAATTCCGTCATTCGTTCCAACGATTTGTAACCAACCGATCGGTGATTCATAATACACAACGTGTTTATTCATGTCCAACTCTCCTCTGCCAAATCGCACAACATTTACAGCGAGAAAAATGACCGTTTTTTCATAAACTACATATAGCTCCTCACGATAAGGAGGGTTTGCAGTGCATACAGCCGATTACGACAAGGCGCTTTATTATACGTACCGATCGGAATGGGATCATTTACTCATTCTTATGGTACGCACAAAAGACGATTTACTTTCAAAAAAAATTGAACAGTTTCTTCATGCATACAACTTCGAAAAAGATTATACTGTCGTCCAAAAGCGATTGAACGCATTGTTACGTTACATCGATCATGCGTTAGACGTATATGAACAAGAGCCGACGCTTACGATGGAATATAATTAGAGCGAAAGGGATGATCTCCTTTCGCTTTTTATATGACGGGATACGTTTGAATGAGCGGATGTAATACAATTTCATCCACTAACATATGTTTCGGGGCACTCGCCATATAAACGACCGCTTCAGCAACGTCTTCTGCCTTCAGCCATTCTGCTTTTTCAGGCAATCCTTGCGTAGAGTTGGCGAAGTATGTATCAACCATTCCAGGATTAATTGTACCAACGCGAATGCCGTATGAACGCACTTCTTGTGCTACACTTCCCGAAAATCCTTGAACGGCATATTTCGTCGCTGTATATGCGGAACCGTTCGCAATCGTATACCGACCAACGTCAGACGAAATCGTAATAATCGTTCCCGAACGTTGCTTTTTCATGTGTGGAAGGACGGCTTTTGTCCCAATAAATACCCCTTGTACATTTACTTCAAATAGTCGCTTCCATTCTTCGACTGTCGTTTCCTCTACAGGTTTAAATACACCGATACCCGCATTATTCACAAGTAAATCAATGCGGCCGAATGTAGCGATGGTCGCTTCGACCACTTCGTTCATTTGTTGCTCGTTTGATACGTCCGCTTGAAACGTTTTTACGTCTTTTAATTGCTCGTTGACGCGGTGAATATCCGGGGAGCTGCCAATTAATACGAGCTTCATTCCTTGCTCTGCCAACTTATGTGCAATCGCTAAACCAATCCCGCGCGATGCACCTGTCACAATAGCCACTTGTCCTTGTAACAAATGAAAATCACCCTTTCTACGTTGTCGATTCTATGTTACTCGTTCCTCATTTAAAAAACAACTGATAAGGCATTATACCTTATCAGCCGTTAACACATATACTCGCTCCATGACCGCTGTTTCTAATTGCTCTAACTGTTGCTTCGCTTCGGCGAGCGTTCGCCCTTTGACACCAAAATAAAATTTCATTTTTGGCTCTGTGCCAGACGGACGCGCACAAAACCATGATCCATCTTCTAGCACATATTTTAAGACGTTCGACTTGGGTAGATGGATCGTTTCTTTCTTACCCGTATCTGCATATACGCGCTCACTTACCTTATAGTCTTCACGAATCACAACGCGTTGATTAGCAACAACGGCTGGCGGTTCATTACGAAATGTCGCCAGTAGTGCGTCGATTCGCTCCGCCCCCTCTTTTCCTTTCAGTGTGAGTGAACGCAACCCTTCTTGATAATATCCGTATTGTTCAAACAATTGCATCAGCGCCTCATATAAAGATAAGCCTTGCTTTTTGTAAAACGCGCACATTTCAACAGCAAGTAATGCTGCTTGAATCGCATCTTTATCGCGAGCAAAGTCACCAATTAAATAACCGTAACTTTCTTCGTAACCAAACTGGAATATATACTCCCCTGTTTGCTCGTATTGTTTAATTTTTTCACCGATAAATTTAAACCCTGTCAATGTATCCATCGTCTCGATCCCAAATGACTTGGCAATCGCACGACCAAATTCAGATGTGACGATCGTTTTGAACACAACCCCATTTGACGGCAATATCCCTTTTTCTTTCTTTTGTGAAAGAATGTAATGAAGCAACAATCCACCTGTTTGATTGCCCGTTAAAACGACGTATTCCCCTTTGTCATTTTTTACCGCAATCCCTAAACGATCGGCATCAGGATCTGTCGCAATTAACACGTCCCCATCCACTTGTTTTCCAAGCTTAATCGCTAACTCAAACGCTGCGTGCTCTTCTGGATTTGGTGATTGTACGGTTGAAAAATTCGGATCCGGTTGTTCTTGTTCTTTCACAACAAATACGTTTTCATAGCCAAATTCTTTTAGTCCGCGTTGCACAAGCTTATTTGCTGTGCCATGAAGCGGTGTAAAGACAACTTTTACATCGACTTCATGGGAAAGTTCTGGGCGAAGGGAGATCGTTTTTAACTTTTGTATGTATGCATCATCAATCTCTGCACCAATGATTTGAATCAATCCTTTTTCTTTTAATACGTCTTCTTGTTCAACTGCAAGTTCCCATTCATTTTCAATCGCATTGACATGTTCAATGACGACATCAGCAATATGTGGCGGCAACTGTGCACCATCTTCTCCGTATACTTTATAGCCGTTATACTCTGGTGGGTTGTGGCTAGCCGTGATGACAATGCCCGAAAAAGCATGTAAATGTCTTACAGCAAACGAAAGCTCTGGCGTCGGGCGAAGCTCATCAAATACGTACGTTTGAATGCCATGGGTCGCAAGCGTTTTTGCAGCTTCCATCGCAAACTGTTGCGATTTATGGCGCGAATCATAGGCGATTACAACCCCTCGTTTCTTCGCTTCCTCGCCAAATGATTCGATGTACCTCGCTAACCCTGCCGATGCTTTTCGCACCGTATATATGTTCATACGGTTCGTTCCCGGTCCGATTTCCCCACGCATACCTCCTGTACCAAACTCTAACGTTTTATAAAAACAATCTTCTAACAATTTTTCATCTTTCTCTAGTTGTTGTAAGTTTGAACGCAATTCTTCATCTAACTGTGCCTGTTTCCAGCGTTCGTACACCATTTTCCAAGTCATATTTATCCCTCCATATCCGTTGCTCATTGTAACTTATTCTCGTCTTTTTATACAAATTCCTTTTTTAATACGAAAAGCGCAAAGCGCCCGCCTATCGGCGAAGAGCGCACAAGCCCCACCGAGGAGAGCTCAAACCAAGCGGTCGCTTGTTTCTGCGTGGGTAATATCACTGAAGTATCTCAATGTGTCGTCGCCGCAGTGTGGGGCGGAGCGACTCGAGCCGATGGCGCTTGGAGCTAGACAGCTCCCTAAATCCAAAATTTTATACTTTTAATTAATTATAAAAAGGAGCTCCTTTAAAAGAAGCCCCTTTCTCCGTTTAATGATATGAAGGTTCGGAAATCTCAGATAGCGCTTGTTCTGCTGCTTCATCGTACGCTTGGTTTGTAGCAATATCCCCAAGTGCAACAATACCACAAAGGGCATTATTTTGTACGATCGGCAAGCGACGAATTTGGTTTTTCGCCATCACTTTTGCTGCTTCATCAACGCTCATGTTCGGTGTACCTGTCACGACATTGCTTGTCATGACTTGTGAAACAGGCGTTGAGGGGGTTAACCCTTGCGCAGTCGTACGAAGAGTAATATCACGGTCAGTGATCATCCCTTTGACTTTTCCGTTTTCAACAACAGGAATCGCACCGACGTTATGTTCGTTCATCAGCTGTGCTGCCTCTTGAACAGATTGATCTGGTGTGACCGTTGCCACTTGACGCGTCATAATTGATTCAACTGTATAATTCAACATGATCCTCCCCTTTCGCTTCTTATTGTGTACGTTCAATCGTTCATTATGTAAGTAAAATGTAGTCGGAATTTACATCATTTCTTTCCATGTACTATAATGAACAAAGAGTAAAAAATAAGAAGGTGGAATCATGACGCGGAAAGAAAATCATTTATTGGCCGCTTGGATTGTTGCGCTAATTGCTACACTTGGGAGTCTTTATTTTTCTGAAGTATTGAAATTTATCCCATGTGAACTTTGTTGGTATCAGCGCATTTTTATGTATCCGCAAGTGTTTTTGCTCGGCATGGCCGTCGTGCGAAAAGAGTTTATACTCGCTCGTTATACGCTTATGTTGTCGATCATTGGTGGCATAATTTCTTCATATCATTATTTAATTCAAAAAGTACCGTTTTTTCACGACACTGCTCCGTCATGTAGCATTGTGCCATGTACGGGAGATTATTTGAACTGGCTTGGGTTTATTACCATTCCCCTTTTAGCGCTAATTGCCTTTGTTTTCATCAGCATTATTAGTTATCGCGTCATTCGAATGGAGAAAGAAGGGAAATACATATGAAAAAGTTGCTTATTTTTGGAGGTATTATCATCGCTTTATTTAGTGCGCTCGCTTGGATTACATCGTATACACAAAAACAAAAAGCTGAAGGCAATCCATTTGGAAAGGAAGAATTGCACCCAGCTACGATCGATCTTCTTGATGATCCGAACTATCAAAACATTATTTTACCAGATGAATTAAAAGAAGCATTAAACGATAAGAAGACGATCACTGTTTACTTTTATAGTTCAACATGCGAATTTTGTAAAAAGACAACGCCAATTGTCGCTCCGTTGTCAAAAGAAATGGGAATTGATTTAAAGCAATTTAACCTTTTGGAATTTGAAGAAGGCTGGGACGAGTATCATATCGAGGCAACGCCGACAATTGTTCACTTCAAAAATGGCAAAGAAGTGGCGCGCATTGAAGGATACTATGAAGAAGACGTATTCCGCAAGTGGTTTGAACAGATCAAATAAAAAGCCTTCGTTTTGAAGGCTTTTTTACATCACCCAAGTGTGAACAGGCTTCATATACATGCTTATATACTCATCTTTTTGATGCAAAAAATGTTCAAGAGTAAGTGGAAAACTAATGCCATGCTGTTCGAGCTGTTCAATATTGCGCTGAAAAAGCTGTTCATAATCAGCTGAATGACGATGGAATGAAATAAACTCAATGATGGCTTGTAACGATTGTAATGCAGAAATAATCGTAAATGCCTCTTTCAACGTTCCGTCATATGCGGAAGATTCGAATCTTAATATGCCGAGCGATTGAAATGTTTCAATTTCATCATCCGTAAAATATTTTGGAAAAATACACGTATAAAACTGTTCAATAAGCGAATGAATATATTGCTTTTGCTCTTCCGTAGCAACATAGACGGTTTTCAATTGCCTCACCTTTTTCCATTTCTTTTCCTAATCTATAACGAAATTGTAACACACCAACTCCTGTTTTAGTGTTGGTAATTTATTGTATAGAAAGAGTGAGACGAATGAATGTACAAAAAAAAGGGAATTGGCTCGTATTTGAAGCGCCATCATCATGGGAAGGCTTGTCACTAGAACAAGCATTCCAAACGAAATGGTTCGTTCCTAAAAAAATGTTACATGAATGGCGAATGACAAAAGGTGTATCAATCAATGACAACATCGTTCCTTTTCATACGATCATTTCGCCGAACGATCGCATTCGTGTTCGTATAAAAGAAGAACAAATCGAACCGGTTCCGACATACATACCGCTTCATGTTGTATTTGAAGACGATCATGTACTTGTCATTAACAAGCCTGCACATATGGATGTTCATCCAACACAACCAAATCAGACGAATACATTAGCAAACGCCGTCGCATTCCATTTTCAATGTGAAGGAATACACAGTAAAGTCCGTCATATTCATCGGCTCGATCGCGATACAAGCGGTGTCATTTTATTCGCTAAACATGCACTTGCTGGGGCTATTCTTGATAAATATTTAGCCGAACGAACCATTCGTCGCACGTATATTGCGCTTGTTCATGGATATGTAAAACAGAAAAAAGGAACGATCGAAGCACCAATCGGGCGTGATCGACACCATCCAACAAGACGACGTGTATCGAAAACAGGAGATACAGCGATTACGCACTATGAACGGCTCGAATATGACAAACAAAAACATGTGTCGCTCGTTCGCCTCACTCTCGATACAGGACGAACGCATCAAATTCGTGTGCATATGAGCCATATCGGTCATCCGTTAGTTGGCGATACATTATATGGAGGAAAACCGTGGATGAATCGGCAAGCGTTACATGCGTTCTCCTTATCGTTTCCTCATCCATTTACAAAAGAGCTCATCACATGCTCGGCATTACCTGATGAAACAATTTTCGGTCATATGAAAAGAGGCGCGTTATTATAACGCAGCCTCTTCATTCATGTTCGCCACCACATCTACTGGCGATGGACGACGTGTCACTTCAATTTTTTTCACATGGTGACCGTCCAATTGCACGACTTTAAAGACGTAATTACCAAACTCAATTTGCTCTCCAGGACGAATGTTATAACGCTCCGTTAACATCCATCCCCCAATCGTATCAACGTCTGTATCATCAATTTCTAAACCGAATAAATCGTTAATCTCACTAATGAGCACTTTTCCATCAACGATTGCACGGTTGTCATCGATCATTTGAATGAGCGGAGCTTCATCTATGTCGAATTCATCTCGAATTTCTCCAACAATTTCTTCTAAAATATCTTCGACTGTCACTAAACCAGACGTTCCGCCATATTCATCAACTAAAATGGCCATATGAATGCGTTCTTTTTGCATTTTTACAAGCAAATCTTGAATAGGGATCGTTTCAATCACTTGAATAATTGGACGAATATAGTCGCGCAACTGTTTTCGCTCTTGGCAGTTCACAACAAGATCAGTAAATAACTCTTTTACGTTCACTAATCCAAGAATGTGATCTTTATCACCATCAATGACAGGATAACGTGTATACTTTTCTTCGCGAATGGTTTGTAACACGTGGTCCATGGAATCGTTGACATCTAACGCAATAATTTCTTTGCGCGGAACCATAATTTCTTTTGCCACACGATCGTCAAAACGAAAAATGTTATTCACGTATTTATATTCTGTATGATTAATTTCTCCATTTTTATAACTCGCTGATAAAAGAAGGCGCAATTCTTCTTCAGAATGAGCCAATTCTTGCTCACTAGATAACTGGAACCCAAATAAACGAACAACTAAGCGGGCAGATCCGTTTAATAACCAAATAAATGGATACATGACTCGATAAAATAACATGAGCGGACGCGCTGTCCATAGCGTAATCGCTTCCGCTTTTTGAATCGCAATCGTCTTCGGGGCCAATTCACCAATAACAACATGAATGAACGTAATCGTTGCAAATGCCACAATAAATGAAGCCCCATGAGAAAATGATGGAGATACATGAAACTGCTCAAAAAGCGGACGAAGCGCTTGTTCCACTGTCGGTTCCCCGAGCCAACCAAGCCCGAGTGATGTCATTGTAATACCAAGCTGATTTGCAGATAAATACTCATCTAAATGAGTGATGACATGTTTTGCTGCTACTGCTTTTTTGTTCCCTTCCTCAATTAATTGATCAATGCGCGATGGACGCACTTTTACAATTGCAAACTCTGAAGCAACAAAAAAACCAGTTAACGCAATAAGAAAAACGATCATCCATAAACTAAATATGTCCAACGAACGTCCGCACGCATGAATGCGTGCGGATGCCACCTCCTATTTATTAATCTTCATTGTTTCCTTGTACGAAAATAAGCACATACTTGATTAATTCTAACACCGAAATAAGGGCTGCAGCAACATATGTTAATGCCGCGGCATTTAACACTTTATTTACCCCACGTTCTTCCTCATTGCGAATGATGCCTTCTGTGATCATAAAATCTTTGGCGCGCGAACTAGCATTAAACTCAACTGGCAATGTAATGACTTGGAATGCAACGGCAAACGAGAATAAAATAATCCCTAAACCAATTAAAGAAAATTGTTGTAGTAAAAAGCCACCAAGAAGAAGGAACGGCGCAATACCAGATGTGAAATTCACGAGCGGAAACATACGATGTCGTAAAACGAGCGCACCATACGCTTGTTGATGTTGCACCGCGTGACCAACTTCATGAGCCGCCACCGATACCGCAGCAATCGAACGACCGTAGTACACAGGCTCCGATAAACGAACCGCACGTGCAATCGGATCGTAATGATCTGTCAATGTACCCGGAACAAGCTCAACTGGCACATCGTATAGCCCGTTGCGATCTAAAATGAGACGCGCCACTTCTGCGCCCGTCAAACCAGATGAAGCGGGAACATCTGACCATTTGCTGAAGTTTCCTTTCACTTTAAATTGCGCCCAAATCGATACTCCGAAGGCGATCAAAATAAGAAAATCCATTGGATGAAAAAACATGAAACCATCCCTCCGTTACTTTATATTTTAATGGAAAATGACTGAAAATAAAAGAGAATGTCTTCACATACATTATATACGACTATTGTGTCCAAAAAGTTTCACAAAATCGAAAAAACCTCGCAAATTGCGAGGTTGAATAAAATTCCTTTTTTAGTGTGTATGGTGAACTGCACAACGGTTCGGACCGATTTCAAGTTCTTGTTGTTGTTCTGGTGTAGCATCTTTTACACCGCGGTTAATAGCGATAATGTCTTCAAAGTTTGGCGGTGTTTCAGAAGATGCAGATTGCGCCACATGTTCAACAAACTCCTCTTCTGTTTTTCCCTGCATAATTTCATTCATTTGACGAATGTTTCCTAACGTATTTCCAATATATCCTTGCTCGTTCACTTCTTGATCGAAGTTTGCATAGTGTGCAGGAAGCACGATAACATCGTCCGCAATTTGTGCAACTTTGTTATACACTGTGTCGTATAAATCTTTTGCCCATTCACGCGCTTTTCCACCAAGGTCTGGTCGACCGAGACCGCTGACAAAAATCGTATCGCCAGAGAACAACAATTTGTTGTTTACGAAAAATGATACACTACCTGGTGTATGACCTGGTGTTTTAATCGCCAATACTTCTAAACTTACTTTTTCAAACTCAATGCGATCATGGTTTTCTAGCGGTTCAAACTCAAATACGGCACCTTCACTCTTCATCAAGTAATACGTCGCACCTGTTTGTTTCGCTAATTCATATCCACCAGAAATATGGTCAGCATGCAAATGTGAATCAACGATATGTGTAATCGCTACGTTTTCTTTTTGAGCGACTTCTTTATACACATCAATAAATCGAGATGGGTCGACGATTAACGCTTCTTTTCCTGATACGACCATGTAAGAAAGACATCCTTTACCGACGCGAATAAATTGATATACTTTTATATCGTTATCTTGATATACAACAACAGGGTATAAATACTCGCTCCACGCTTTCATGCCACCTTTTAAATAAAACACTTCTAATCCTTTTTCGGCAAGCATGTCAGCAACCATCATCGAAGACCCTTCTTTTGCACAAACGACAACAATTTTCTTGTCTTTTGGCAAACGCTCTAACACGGATTCAACGCCATCAATTAATTCAAAGTAAGGAATGTTTAAATACTCAATGTGTTCTCCTTCAATTTTCCAATCTGCAAAGTCTGATTCATTGCGAACATCAAATAAGAAAAACGGCTCTTTATTTACAATCATCTCATTAATTTGTTGTGCTGTTAATGCATATACTGCCATTTATTATCCACCTCTCCTTATACCTTATAGGGTATTTTTATAGATAAAAAAATTATTGTTGTAACAATTGCATAATTCGTTGTGGATCAAATCCAATAACCCAACGTCCATTAATTTCTGTTTGCGGCACGCCCATTTGTCCTGTTGAGCGAACAACGTATTCAACAGCCTCAGGATGTTGGTGTAAATTTACTTCTTTAAATGGGATACCACGTTCAGCTAAAAAGTTTTTTAATAATGTGCAATATGGACATGTTGTCGTCGTATATACGGTTACTTGTTTCATCGGTTCATTCCTCCTTTATGTTTCGGTATTGTATATACCCCTATAAGTATTATAACATAAAGGATGAACTTTTCAACAGTTTTTACAAAATATCCAACCAAATTTTTATCGCTGTTGCGACAATCAGTGCAGCTAATATAAACTGTAATACTTTTGTATTTACCTTTTTACCAAAATTCGCTCCAATAGGAGAAGCAATTAAGCTTGCCACAACCATAATAAACGCGGTCCAAAAATCAAATTGACCTGTTGTGATTTTCCCTATAGTTGCCCCGATGGATGAAATAAACGTAATCGCTAATGATGTAGCGATCGTCATACGCGTTGGGATTTTTAATACAACAAGCATAATTGGTACAAGAATAAATGCCCCTGCGGCACCAACAATACCAGCGCTCACTCCGACAACGAATGCTAACGCTGCTGCAAGCCATTTATTGAATGTGACTTGATCAAGTGGAATGTTATCAATTCCTTTTTTAGGCACAAACATCATGATCGCAGCAATCGTCGCTAGCACCGCATAAACGATGTTAATGCCACCTTCGCTCATTAATTTTGAACCATAACCACCAATGAAACTACCGATTAAAATGCTCGTTCCCATGTAAATAATTAACGTTTTATTTAAATATCCACCTTTACGGTACGCCCAAACGCCTCCGATTGTCGCAAACAATACTTGAATAGCGCTAATCCCTGATACTTCATGAGCGCTAAATGCAGCGTAACCAAGCAATGGTGGGATATAAAGCAACATCGGATATTTAATAATCGATCCGCCAATTCCAACCATTCCTGAAATAAACGAACCGATAAATCCAATTAAAAAAATTGTAATAATAAAACCGATGGCCATGCTCATTCACTCCTTATATGAAGCATCGGGACATATGCCCGATGCTTGTTACGCTTTACGAATCCAAAATTTTAGTACGTCTCCTTCTTCGACCATATCGATCATTTCATGACCAGCTGATTTTGCCCATGCAGATAAGTCGTTTTTAGCTCCTTTATCTGTTACATGAACTTCTAAAACTTGACCAGATTGTAATGTATCCATTCCTTTTTTCGTACGAACGATTGGCAATGGACATGCAAGTCCCTTTGCATCAACAAGAAGATCTGCTTTCATGTTCTTCCTCCTTAAAATGTTAACGTGATGTCAGCATCTTTTGCGAAATCGAGGAATGTCACTGCTCCACCAACATCAATACCATCGACAAAATGGTCTTTTGTTAATCCCATAACATCCATTGTCATTTGACAAGCAATAAACTTCACACCCATTTCTTGCGCCATGCTTACAAGTTCAGGGATGGATGGGACGTTTGCTTGGGCAAACCCTTGTTGAATTTGCTCTTTTCCTTCTGGAAGTGGCAATTGTTGATATGCTTCTTTATGAATTAAATTTAATCCTTCGAATGTAAAGAAAATCGCTACCTCTGCTTCTGTTGCTGCTGCTGCTGTTGCAATGTTAAATACCTTATATGCGTCAAATAAACCACCATTTGCTGCAATAATAGCTACACGTTTTTTCATTGTTCATTTCCTCCTTTAGTAATTGTTCCTTGCCATTGTGTCATACCTGGAATGACGTTAAATACACGTGTAAATCCTTTTTCAGCGAGTTGTTGCGCAGCTAAATCGCTGCGATTACCTGTTCGGCAAATGACATAAATTGTTTCATCTTTATTTAATTCATTTAATCGCTCTTCTAATTGTCCGAGCGGGATATGATATGCTCCTGGAATATGACCAAATACATACTCGGCTTCCTCACGCACGTCTAAAATAAATACTTGTTCATTGTTTTCTACTTTCTTTTGTAACTCCTCTAAAGAAACAACGTGAGGATATTTTGTTTCTTCCTTTACTTCTGTAGGATTTGCTTTACGAAGATAATGTTTGAGTACATCACCTTCCTCAATCGTGCCGATATATTGATGCCCTGTATTTTTTGCCCAACCTTGAATATCAGCAAGTGAACCTTTATCTGTCGCTTGCACTTCAAGCACTTGGCCGGGCTGGAGTTGTTCCATCGCCTTTTTCGTGCGAACAATCGGCATCGGACACGTGAGCCCCTTTGCATCAACAACTAGATCGACGTGAATCGTCATTCCATTCCCCCCTATCGTTCAATTTCGCCTGTCCATTCAAGCATACCGCCTGTCATATTTACAACGCGGTATCCGTAACTTTCTAACAACTGACAAGCCATGCCGCTTCGATTTCCTGAACGGCAAACAAGAATATGTTCTTCGTTTTTATCAATTTCATTCATCCGCTCAAGCAGTTCGCCAAGCGGGATGTGACGAGCACCTGGAATTTTGCCTTGAGCTACTTCCTCATATTCGCGCACATCGATAATGCTTAGTGCACGACCTTCTTTTAATTGTTGCTCCACTTCTTGTGGTAATATTTGTTTCATCTTTCTCACCTCTCTATACTAGCAAGGGTATATTAAACAACAAAAAAATAATTTATTACCATTACCTCTATGAGTATATTACAAAACCCCCACCCGTTTGTCAACTGTTTTTTCACAAAAAAAAACCTTGTATGACACAAGGGATTAAACAAATGTTTTATGTTCTTCTTTTCGGAAAAAGTTTCTCATCGCCTGTAACACATCTGATTTTTGTTTTAAAATGTAATAGCGAAATTTCTCATCCTTAATATGTTTGTATGCCGACATGAGCGTCGAGTGACGATTGTACTGATTCACTTCCCCGTATCCAAACATATTCGATACTTTCATTAATTCTTGCACAAGTTTCACACACCGAGCGTTATCGGACGTTAAGTTGTCGCCATCGGAAAAATGAAACGGATAAATATTATATTTTGTCGGTGAGTATTTTGTTTCGATCACTTCCAGCGCCTTTCGATACGCAGACGAACATATCGTTCCACCGCTTTCGCCTTTTGTAAAAAATTCCTCCTCTGTTACAATTTTTGCTTCAGTATGATGCGCAATAAAAACAATATCGACCGTTTCGTATTTCGTCCGTAAAAATCGGGTCATCCAAAAGAAGAAGCTTCTAGCCATATATTTTTCCCATACGCCCATTGATCCGCTCGTATCCATCATTGCGATAACAACTGCTTTCGAATCGGGCTTAATCACTTCATTCCATGTTTTAAATTTTAAATCTTCGGGATAAATTGGATAAAAACTTGGATTACCACTTAATGCATTTCTTTTAAACGCAGCCATCATTGTTTTTTTCTTGTCGATGTTTCCCATTAATCCCGTTCGACGAATATCGTTAAATTCGATATGTTGAACAACGTGATCTGCGTGTTGCTTTTTCTTTAAATCTGGAAGCTCCAATTGACTAAAGAGAGCCTCTTCAAGCTCCATTAAAGACACTTCTGCCTCATAATAATCTTGCCCTGCAAGATCACCTGCTCCTTGCCCTTTTCCCGGTCCTTTTTGACCGTCACCAGAACCGTCGCGCGCAATGACATCACCAACTTGACTGTCCCCATCGCCTTGGCCGACATGTTTATTTTTGTCATAATTATAACGAATTTTATATTCATCTAACGAACGAATCGGTATTTTAATGACGTCACGACCGTTGGACATAATGATGCTTTCTTCTGTAATTAAATCACCGAGGTTATTTTTAATTGCTTCCTTTACCTTTTCCTCGTGCCGTTTTTGATCATCTTGGCCTTTTCGATGGAGGGACCAATCTTCCTTTGACACAATGAAGTTTCTACTCATTCTTTCCCCTCCTACAATGTAAAATAATGATGCACATTTTCCTTTTTCCTCGCATACACTATGTTGGCTTGCAAAAATAATGAATGAATGGTTGGTTACTTTATCCTATGCAACGTCCGAAAAAAATTGACAAATGATTTCGAAAATTGTTCTGACCTTTTTTGCTGGACAAGCCTGTTTTCTACGATGATAAAACAAAGCATGCCAAGTGCGGCATGCTTTATCGGTTTAACAAACTTCCGACATAACGAAGCAATTCATTTGCTGATGTAGAGTTATAACCATATTCATCAATTAATCGAGCAACCACTTCATTAATTTTCTTCAGTTGTTGTTCATCAGGGGTTTTTGTGGACGTCGTAATTTTGACAATATCTTTTAAGTCTGCAAACAATTTTTTCTGAATCGCTTCACGCAACCGTTCGTGCGAATTATAATCAAAACGTTGACCTTTACGGGCATATGCTGAAATACGAATTAAAATTTCTTCACGAAATGCTTTTTTCGCATTCTCGGAAATGCCAATTTGTTCTTCAATCGACCGCATGAGTTTTTCATCTGGATTCATTTCTTCTCCTGTTAGTGGATCGCGAATTTTCGCTTTGTTACAATATGCCTCTACGTTATCTAAATAATTGTCCATTAACGTTTTCGCTGACTCTTCGTACGAGTAAACGAACGCTTTTTGTACTTCGCGCTTTGCAATTTCATCGTATTCTTTTCGTGCAACTGAGATGAAATTTAAATAACGTTCCCGATCTTCTTTCGAAATAGATGGGTGATGCTCTAATCCTTCTTTCAACGCTCGCAATACATCTAACGCATTAATAGACGGCACTTCTTTCCGAATAATACAAGACGAAATGCGATTAATAACATAACGTGGATCAATACCGCTCATTCCTTCGTCTGGATGTTCTTTTTTCAATTCCTCTACATCAACTTCATTAAATCCTTCGACTAGCTCCCCATCATACAAGCGCATTTTTTTCACAAGGTCGATATCGCCACGTTTCGGCTCTTTCAAACGCGTTAAAATCGTAAACATCGCTGCTACCCGCAGCGTATGCGGTGCAATATGCACATCTGCTACGTCGCTTTCGCGAATCATTTTTTCATAAATACGCTCTTCTTCTGACACTTTTAAGTTATATGGAATCGGCATGACGATAATTCGCGAATGAAGCGCCTCATTCTTTTTATTAGCAATAAATGAACGATACTCTGTTTCATTCGTATGAGCAACAATTAATTCATCTGCGCTAATGAGCGCAAAACGTCCTGCCTTAAAGTTTCCTTCTTGCGTCAAAGAAAGCAAATGCCATAAAAACTTTTCATCGCATTTTAACATTTCTTGAAATTCCATAATACCGCGATTTGCTTTGTTTAACTCCCCATCAAAGCGATATGCGCGCGGATCCGATTCGGACCCATATTGAGCAATCGTAGAAAAATCAATGCTTCCTGTTAAATCAGCAATATCTTGCGACTTCGGATCGGATGGGCTGAACGTTCCGATTCCGACACGCTTATCTTCGGAGAAAAAGATGCGTTCAACCATCACATCTTCAATGCGCCCACCGTATTCTTTTTCAAGTCGCATCATGTTTAATGGAGATAAGTTTCCTTCAATACGAATGCCATACTCTTTATAAAACTCGTCGCGCAAATGGTGCGGAATTAAATGAAGCGGATCTTCATGCATCGGACATCCTTTAATTGCATATACGGCGCCACGATCGGTATATGAGTACGCTTCAAGCCCCCGCTTTAACATTGTTACAAGCGTCGATTTTCCACCGCTTACCGGTCCCATTAACAACAAAATACGCTTTCGAACATCTAATCGCTTCGCAGCTGGATGAAAATATTCTTCTACAAGACGCTCTAGCGCTTCCTCAAGTCCAAACAACTGGCCGCTAAAAAAGTTGTATTTTTTCTTTCCATCCACTTCTTCTACGCCCGCATCTTTAATCATATTGTAAACGCGAGAATGAGCGGACTGAGCCACCCATGGCTTTTCTTTTACGATTTCTAAGTACTCCGCAAATGTCCCTTCCCACTTTAGTTTTTGTTCTTCTTCTCTATATTTTTGTATTTTTTTCAAAATGTCCATACACGGACCTCCTCCACCTTTGATGTCTAGCGTCATGATTATTACCATATGTATGCAAGGATGTCCGTAATCATTCGTAAAAGTATGACTTTCATATCGCTATACAATTAGGCTATAATGAAAACGTGGTCATTTTCTTGTCACTTCATAAAGGAGGAGATTTTATATGAAAACGCTTCTCGTACTTGGTGTTATTTTCGCCTTCTTGGCTGCGATCTTTACAGCAGGATATAACGATAAGCCAGAAGTAAAAAATTAAGCGACTTTCATTCGAAAGTCGCTTAAAATACATTTGGAAAGTTTTGTTGTCTCAACGCTTCGTACACGAGAATGGCGGCTGTGTTTGATAAATTGAGCGAGCGAACGTATTCGTTCATCGGAATACGCAAACAACGTTCCATATTGTTTTCAATTAAATCTTTTGGCAATCCGCTTGTTTCACGGCCAAAAACGAAAAAATAATCTTTCGTTGGATCACTATAGTCAAACGATGTGTAATATGTTTGCCCAAACTTCGTAATAAAGAAAAATTCACCTTCTTTATATTGGTCAAAAAGCTCTTGCAATGAATCATAATAATGAACATCGACATATTCCCAATAATCTAATCCAGCACGCTTTAACATTTTATCATCGGTTGAAAATCCGAGCGGACGAATTAAATGTAACGATGTTCCTGTTGCTGCGCATGTGCGCGCAATATTTCCTGTATTCGCTGGAATTTCTGGTTGATATAAAACGACATGTAAAGCCACAATTTTCACTCCTATATACGATCAATAATATGAAAAAACTTATATTGGATATTTGGTGTATATGCCGTTGAATCTTCATATGACCAATACCGCATGCGACTATTGGACGTATGAGCATTGACAAGCGGCATCCCTTGTTTATCTTTCGCCACGACAATCGTCGTATGATCAAATCGCCCGTCCCCTTGAAAATCATAACAAATGACATCACCAAGAGACAACTGTTCCGGCGATTTTTTTTCAACGGCTTGAATGCCTGTTTTCGACCCACTTAAATACCAACGCAATGCATTTGCAACCGTCCATGTATAGCTCCAGTCGCTTTTTCTCATCCACCATCCTTTTGTTTTGTTTGGGTAGCCCATCATGGGAATTCCGCCTGCGTGTAAACATTGTGAAACGAAATTTGTACAATCGACAGGAAATTTGTGAAACGCTGGATTATAATCATTCCACCATATTTCAGCATATCGTACTGCGGCTAATCGATCATACGTATAGCGAACACGTTCACCATCATCTCGTTCTTGCTTTTTTTCAACTTGTTCCGGCTCGATGTTAGGCAAAAGCGGGCGATCGCTAACAAGTTCACGTTGCTCAAATATTGCTTCACGCATCTCTTGTTTCTCTTCAACATACATCCAGCCATGTTGCCAAATAAAAAAACGAAAATGAACGATATAGCGCACGAACGTTTTTGAAACGATATGTTTTCGTTCAATGATTGTTCCCTTTCCTTCACATTTCACAAGTTGGGCATTTCGCTTAACTAACAACTGCTTTTTTCGTTCAACTTCTTCATCCGTCACATCGTTTATAAAAAAACCCCGGATACGTTCATCGAGGAGATCGTGTAGTCGTTTTCTCATCCCGCTCACCACTTTTTTCGTTTTTTACTACGTTATGTCACAAACAGTAGAAAAACAACTACACGTTCTCAAGCATCACTAACGCTTTGTCAATTTCCTGAATGACATCTTCATCTTGTTCATTCTCTTTTGCTTGTTGTAACATCGGCATCACTTTACGATTTCCAATTTTACCGAGCGCCCACGCTGCCGTTCCGCGAATGACTGGACGTGAATCTTCTCGAAGTAACATTAATAAATCATCGATGGCACTTTCATCTTTATAATGGGCCAATGCAATAATCGCATTTCGTTGAATCGGTTTTTTCCCGCGCCATGCTCCCGATAAATGCCCAAACGTTTCTTTAAATTGACGATTCGTCATATGAAGAAGCGGTTTTAATAAAGGTTTCACCACTTCTGGATCCGGCTCCATCTCTGGATGAAAATGAAAATCTTTCCCTTTATTTTTTGGACAAACAAGTTGACACGTATCACATCCATACAATCGGTTTCCTATTTTATCGCGAAACTCATCAGGAATGAACGTTTTCGTTTGTGTTAAAAAGGCGATGCATCGCTTCGCATTCAACTGTCCTCCTTGTACGAGCGCTCCTGTCGGACAAGCATCGATACAGCGGGTGCATGTCCCACATTCGTCTTCGATTGGCGTATCAGGAGGAAATGGAATATTCGTAATCATTTCGCCTAAATAGACGTATGAACCAAATTCACGTGTAATAATGGAACAGTTTTTTCCGCTCCATCCGATGCCTGCGCGCTCTGCTACTGCACGATCAGCTAATTCCCCCGTGTCGACCATCGACTTCACACGCGCATTCGGTACGCGAGCTAAAATAAATTGTTCTAATTTTTGCAAGCGATCGCGTAAAATCACGTGATAATCTTGTCCCCAAGATGCTCGACAAAAAATGCCCCGTCGTTCTGTTTTCGTGCTCCGTGGTGCATTTTTTAGCTTCGACGGATACGCGAGGGCAATCGCAATAATGGAACGTGCTTCTGACAGCAATAAAGATGGGGTCGTTCGCTTGTCAATGTCAAGCTCTTCGAATCCGGATTGATAGCCGAGGCGTTGTTGTTCAAGCAACCGTTCTTTTAATTCAATAAACGGATCTGCACTTGCAAAACCAATTTTATCAATTCCAATTGTTCTACTATACTGAATGATTTCTTCTTTTAATGCAATAACGTCCATCTCCCCTCCCTCCTTTCCTCGCTGTTTATGTTACAATGTAAAGAAAAAGGAGTGAACGATATGTTAACCATTTGTGACACGGTAAAACAGTGCGTATCTCATTTTAAAATCGGCGTCCTTACATACGAACAAATCGTTGTCGGTCCATCCCCTAACATGTTGAAAGGGAAGCTTCACCAATTTCAAGAGCTGCTATATTTTGATATGGAACAAACTCCGCTACCTGAATGGCCAGAAGTGAAAGAATGGCGATCTGTCTTTAAACAAGTTGGTATCGACCCGAGCCGATATCGTCCTTCGTCCGAAAGTTTACTTCGCCGTGTACAAAAACAAAACTTTATTCCATCCATTCATTCAGCGGCTGATGTCAATAACTTTTTTTCCTTATATTATAAACTACCGATCGGCATTTATGATCGCGATCAGCTAACAGGAGATATCGTTGTCACGATCGGTACGCAAGCAGATGAGTATGTCGGCATCAATGATCGCACGACAAACTTTGAACGAAAACTCGTCACAAAAGACGCTCAAGGTCCGTTCGGCAGCCCAATCGTTGATTCGAAGCGAACAATGGTTACAGAGCAAACGACTCATGCCGTTCAAGTCATATACTTCTTACCTTCATTTACAGAAACACAATGTGGGCAAATGTTGCAAGCGATGAAAGAGATGTTTATCCAAATTCACGGTGGTACAGCACATACTAAACTCATCATATAACATATAAACCAATACGGGGCAAGTAAAATAAAAAAACGCAATGCCCCGTTCATCTTCGAAACGAAACACTGCGTTGTCCCCGTATGTATGGAGCGGGTGATGGGAATCGAACCCACGACATCAGCTTGGAAGGCTGAGGTTTTACCACTAAACTACACCCGCATACTTAAATTAACGATACCTGTCATCATTCGCCACGCTCGACCATGCCTCTTCCTCTGCTCGCCTATTCAATGATGACCGATGCGTCGAGGCAACTCGTCGCTTATTCGACGATGTACAGCTCGTGGCTGAGGTTTTACCACTAAACTACACCCGCATACTTAAATTGACTATGCCTATCATCATTCAGCACGCCCTACCATGCCTCTTCCTCTACTCGCCTACTCGATGATGATCGATGCGTCGAGGCAACTCGCTGCTTATTCGACGATGCGCTGCTCGTGGCTGAGGTTTTACCACTAAACTACACCCGCATACTTAAATTGACTATGCCTATCATCATTCAGCACGCCCTACCATGCCTCTTCCTCTACTCGCCTACTCGATGATGATCGATGCGTCGAGGCAACTCGCCGCTTATTCGACGATGCGCTGCTCGTGGCTGAGGTTTTACCACTAAACTACACCCGCATACTTAAATTGACTATGCCTATCATCATTCAGCACGCCCTACCATGCCTCTTCCTCTACTCGCCTACTCGATGATGATCGATGCGTCGAGGCAACTCGCCGCTTATTCGACGATGCGCTGCTCGTGGCTGAGGTTTTACCACTAAACTACACCCGCATATGCAGAAAAAGTAGAAATTTGTCGAATGAAGCGTAAAAATAAAAAACAGGAATCCCTGTTTCGTAATTACGTTTTACATTATATCGACTCCCCTCAGACAAGTCAATACCTTGTTCACAACTTTTTCAAAAATACATCACTCATCTCTTTATAACCGATTTTTCCTATAAAATCGATGAACGCATGTATGACAATGATAAACATCTTGCATGAGGAAAGTGAGGAAAAAATTTGACATAACACCTTAAGGTTTCATATAATAAAAAACGAAACTAAAAGGTTATATATTTTAGGAGGATCATTTATGAGCCAAATGGTACAAGATATTCAACAAACAATCATCATTGAAGCGCCAATTCAAAAAGTATGGAATATGGTGTCTACATCTGAAGGAATAGCTTCATGGTTTATGCCAAATGATTTTCAACCAATTGAAGGACATGAGTTTCACTTACAAACTCCTTTTGGCTCTTCAACGTGCAAAGTGTTAAAAATAGAACAACCTCATATCCTTTCATTTTCGTGGGATAAGGATGGATGGATCGTCTCTTTCATTTTAAAAGACTTAGGCGACAAAACAGAGTTTACCCTCATTCACGGGGGATGGGGCAGCGCAGATGATATTCTTCCGAAAGCAAATGAGAAACAATCTGTTGTTCGTGATCGAATGGCACAAGGTTGGACAGGAATTTTGGAAAAGCTTCGAAAGGTTGTGGCATAATACGTGGCGCCAGCAAAAAAACACGATGTTTTTCAAGCCATTGCGGACAAAACAAGAAGAGATGTATTACGTTTATTAGCTGAAAAAAAAGAACTACCCATCTCTGCTATTGCAGCCCATTTTCCAATTAGCCGAACAGCCATTACAAAACATTTAAACATTCTCGCCGAAGCAAATTTAGTCCAAAGTCGAAAATCTGGGAGAGAAAAAATTTATCATCTCCATACGGAACCGTTATTAGAGTTAAAACAATGGCTCGCATTTTATGAACGCTTCTGGGAGAATAAGTTGTCTATTTTAAAACATGTGGTTGAAAATAAGGAACATTCGTAGCCCCCTTTGTAACAATTAGGGGGCTTTCTTTACATTTTCCCAGACATCAATCCGTACAATCGATTGCTTCCACAAGACTCTCGAATAATTAATTCCGGCTCAACCATGACTGCTTTCGGCTGAAATTGACGGTGTATAATATCTTTTAACATATATGCGGCAAGCCGTCCAATTTTTTCTTTATCTTGGCGAACCGAAGTTAATGGCGGATCAGTATAATTGCATGCCTCGATGTCATCACATCCAACAATTGCAATATCCTCAGGTACTTTTAAACCTCGTTCTTTTACCGCCTTCATCGCCCCAAATGCCATTAAATCCGACGCCGCAAATATCGCTTCAGGATGATGTGACGAGCGCAATATTTTTTTCATTGCCTCATAGCCACTTTCCATAAAGAAATCCCCTTGAGCGAACCATTCATCGTGAATAGTTAACCCAAATTCTTTCATCGTATTACGAAATCCTTCTTCGCGAATTTTTGTCACTTGTGCTCCGGGCAAGCCACCAATGTAGCCGATATGGCGATAGCCACATAGATAAAAATGTTCTACGACTTTCGCGGAAATTTTATAGTTATCTGTCATAATGTATGCCGAACGGCTTCCCTCGAGCGGAATATCTACGCCGATGCACGGAATGTCACTCATGTCTAAACGATAAATGGACGGTTGCACTTTTTCACCACTAATAATGATTACCCCATCGACTTTGTAGCGCATCGCTCGCTCGTAATAATCTTCCTCTCCCTCTTCAAATCGCTCATTTGAAAAAAAGAGAAGATCATAACCGAACGCCCCCATTGTTTTTTTAAAAGAATTCATCACCTCGATAAAAAAGGGATGGTTAAAATCCGCATTAATTTCTCCCGCATAAATAACACCAACTACTCTCGACTTATGAGCAGTATCTTTTTGAATGCGAGCAGCGACATACCCAGTCTGCTCCATAATTTCTAGCACTTTTTTTTTCGTTTCCTCACCGACATCATGATAGTTATTTAACACTTTCGATACCGTACCTGGTGACACACCCGCTAATTTCGCAATTTCTTTAATAGTAATTTTCATACGATCCCTTCTTAACTTCATAATCTTATCTTCATTATAACACAGATTTTCCCTAGTTAGCGGCGATGTCACTATTGTTTGACGGATCCTTGCGTCAAGCTCGAAATGAACAACTTATTAAACATTAAAAATACAACAACTAAAGGCAATGTTGCCCAAAATGTTCCTGATAAAATCATACCATAGTCTTTCACATATGCATCTTGAAGAGCACGAATCGCAATTTGAATCGTGTAGCTTGATTCATCTCTCAATACAGTTAATGGCCATAAGAAATCGTTCCATACGAACATAAATGTTAAAATACCGAGCGTCGCAAAAGCTGGTAAAATTGAAGGAACGACGATGTTCCAATATACACGGAATATACTGCATCCATCAATTTTTGCCGCTTCAATCAATTCATCAGGGATTGCGTCTTTAATATATTGGCGCATCCAAAAAATACCGAACGCATTCATTAATCCTGGAACGATAATTGCTTTTAAGTCATTCAACCAACCTAACTTTGTAATAATAAAGTATTGTGGAATTAATCCTAATTGCGGCGGAATCATCATCGTGATTAAAATGACGGTAAATAACTTCTCCCGCCCTTTAAACTGCAACTTGGCAAATGCAAAACCTGCTAAAGAGCTGAAAAATAACACCCCAAGCGTTGTTAAGCTAGCAACAACAAACGAGTTCCACATCGCTCCGAAAAAGTCGACGTTTTCTAGTACGTTTTGAAAGTTTTCTACTAGCTTATCCCCCGGCACGACAGCTGGAGGCAATTTATTAATGACATGATTTGGTTGCGTCGCCATGACAAACATCCAGTATAACGGAAAAACCGATAACAACGCACCGATAATCAACAACACATGTATTGTTACTTTATTCACAAATCCTTTTTTACGTTGCATCTTCATTCACCTCCATGTTTTTATTTGCCTGATTTATCTAAACGATTGGACGCGAAAAAGTTAATCGTCGTGAATACAATAATGAGTAAAAAGAGTGAGACAGCCGTCGCAGAAGCTGTTCCGAACGCATTATTCGTAAAAGCTTCCCTCCATAAATACAACACGATCGTCATACTTTCTTCCCTAAAACCACTTCCAAAAATGAGTGGTTCAGCGAAAATTTGTAGCGATCCGATCGTTGCTGTGAATACAACGAAGACGATAATCGGCTTTAGCATCGGTACAGTAATGAAAAGAAACTGCTGCCATTTTTTCGCTCCGTCAATTTCAGCTGCTTCATAAAGGTCTTTCGGTATACTTTGCAATCCCGCTAAGAAAATAATCGAGTTATATCCAACCCATCGCCAAAAAATCATCGTCGCAATCGCAATTTTCGCTCCCCATTCAGATGTCTGCCAGCTTACTGGAGAAATTCCAAACAAATTAAGTGTGGCATTGACCAATCCTGCTTCTTGTTCGCTAAATAAAACGGTGAAGACAATCGCTACCGCAACAATCGATGTTACGTTTGGCACAAAATAAGCAACACGAAATACACTTTTAAATTTAACAATCGCTGAATTTAAAGCAACTGCTAAAATTAATGCTGCGATTAACTGTGGACCTGTTCCTAATAGACCGATGATAATCGTGTTATAAATTGATTTCCAAAATAGTGGATCAGTAAAAATGAGTGAAAAATTTTTAAATCCGACAAACGTCATTTCACCGAATCCGTTCCATTTTTGAAACGCTAAGTAAAAGCTAAACAGCATGGGAAAAACCCCGAAGACAGCAAATAAAAGAAAGAACGGAGATATGAATAAGTAGCCGGCTAATGCAGTTTTTTTCTTATCACTTAATCCTTTTGGACGGACAGCTGTATGCGTATGATTATGGGATACCATTGTATTTCCCTCCAAAAAATCATGATAGGGGAAGGGAATAAATCCCTTCCTCATGTATTTTATTGACGTTCAAGTTGACGTTTAATGCGTTTAATTGCTTCTTTCCATTCTTTTTCTGGATCAGCTTTTTTCTTTTGTACATTTGTCAACGCTTTCACAATTTCTGATTGAACAATTCCGTAGTTTTTACCCATGTATACCGTTTTTACTTTTTGCGCTGCTTCAGCAAATACTTGAGCTGTATTCACGCCACCAAAATACTCATCTTTGTACTCTTTAAACTCCGGTGCATCATACACAGAAGGAGTGGATGGGAATAAGCCCATATCTTTAAACGACTTTAACTGTTGTTCTGGTGCGACAAGCCATTGAATAAAGTCGTATGCTTCCTTGGCATGCTTGGACTCTTTCGGAATCGTTAAATAAGAACCACCCCAGTTTCCTGCTCCACCAGGCATGTTTGTAATAAGCCATTTACCTGCTGAATTTGGCGCATTTCCTTTAACTACCCCTTGCATCCACGCAGGTGCAAGCAGTGTGGCATAGCTTCCTTTTTCCATCGCATTGCCCCATTCAGGCGTCCACAATCCGTTGCTACCAAGGTAACCTTTTTGAATTAAATTTACAGTATAGTCGTACGCTTGTTTAATGTACGGTTCTTTTTCGATCAACAATTCTTCTTTTTCATTGAAATATTGCACAGGCGCTTGGTCACGCAATGCGTTGTACACAAGTTCAACATTGTCTGCAATTGGTTTTCCTGTTTTTTCTTTAATTGTTGCAGCGACTTCAGCATATGCATTCCAGTCCGGAATTAACTTAGCAACTTCTGCAGGATCCGTTGGTAATCCTGCTGCTTCAAACACGTCCGCGCGATAAAACATAGCTGTCGGACCAATGTCTGTCGGAAGACCGAACAAAAAGCTTCCGTCCGCGCTTTCACCGATGCGCCATTTCCAATCTAAATACTTATCCTTAATGTCTTTTGCACCAAAATCGTATAAGTTATAAAAGCGATCTTGCGCCTCACGATAACGTTCAATGTTATTTACTTCAATCATTGCGATGTCCGGCGCACCACTTCCAGCTGATAACGCTGTAAATAAAGCGTTGTGGTGATCATCAAACTGTGTAGACTGGATTTTAATTTCAACATTCGGATGATCTTTCATATATTCTTCAGCTAACTTTTCATAACCTGTGCTTCCGAATACCCACATGTCTAACTTCACTTTTTCACTTGAACCTTTATCTTTTGATTCGTTATCACTTTGGGACTGATTGCTGCACGCCGTTGCAAACATAAAGACGAATGCTAGCAACAACATAAGCGCTCGTTTCTTCATTATTCTTTCCCCCTTGTTTTTTACTTACAACACATGGCATACTGTTTACTTCATGTAATTTGTCCATTTCGTTTGCCCATTCGCTTGTTTGACGGTATAATTCTTTTAGTTTTCTTTGTAGTAGCGGCCAATCCCCAACATATCGCGCTATTACAAAGAAAACTTTTTCCCTTCCCCCATCACCTCCTTTATTTAACTCCATTATTCATGATCGTTTCCTTATACCATAATGCGCTCTTCTTCGGGATTCGTGCTAACGTTTCATAGTCTACGTATACAATCCCGAAACGCTTATCATAGCCAAATGCCCACTCGAAATTATCGAACAACGACCATACATAATATCCTTTCAAATTGACTCCTCGTTCAATCGCACGATGACAAGCAATTAAATGCTCTCGTATATAAGCGATTCGCTCATTGTCTTCTACTTCACCTTGCTCATTAACATAATCTTTGTATGCAGCACCATTTTCAGTAATGTATAACGGAATATCGCCATAATCATTTTTCAATCGTATCATTAAATCGAACAAACCATTTGGATTCACTTCCCAATTCATATCTGTCACTGGTCTTCCTGTACTTACATGCTCAAATACGATTGGTTCACGTTCACCCTTTTTCCAGTCTTTTAATGTCGCCGTTGAGTAATAATTGAATCCGAAAAAGTCGATCGGCTGCTGGATCGTTTGTAAATCTCCTTCTTGATAAATATTTGGTAAGTAATCTTTATACACTTCTAACATATCTTTTGGATATTGTCCTTTAAACACAGGGTCTAAAAACCAACGATTCATAAAACCGTCCCATTTTCTCGCTGCGTCAACTGCTTTTTCATCTTGTGGGTCAAACGCATATCCAGGAGTTAAATTCAATGTAATACCAATTTCTCCATTTTTCGGACCAATCGCTCGAAACGCCTTTACTGCTTCGCCATGAGAAAGAAGAACATGATGAGCAGCTTTTAAGAATGATGTAAAGTTTTGAATACCTGGCGCATGTTCACCATTCCCGTACCCTAAATAAGTGACAACCCATGGTTCGTTATGAGTAATCCATTTTTTCACGACATCCCCAAGATTCTCATAAAGGAAAGCAGCGTATTCTTGAAAATAATGAACAATATCACGATTTTCCCAGCCACCTTTTTCTTGAAGAGCTTGCGGCATATCCCAATGATAAATTGTCAACATTGGCTCAATATCGTTTTCTAACAATTCATGTACAAGACGTTTATAAAAATCTAAACCTTTCTCATTAAACTTACCAGGCGTTTCCGTATACAGTCTCGCCCAACTCGTCGAAAATCGATACGCCTTTAAATGAAGCGCTTTCATTAATGCGACATCATCAATATAACGATTGTAATGATCAATTGCGATATCCCCATTATCCCCATTTGCTACTTTACCAGGAATACGGGAAAAGTGATCCCAAATCGAGTAAATTTTATCTTCTCCAGTCGCCGTTCCTTCAATTTGATACGATGAAGTAGCAGCTCCCCAGATGAAATCTTTCGGAAACTGAAGCATATTTCGAACCCCTTTCGAAAATTTTCGTTAACAAATAATTAAAAAAGCGCTTTCTTTCACTTGTTTCGTAACTTAATCATAATAAAAATTAGTGGATAAAGTCAATAAAATCTTTTTATATTCACGAAAAAATCATAATTAATCGTTCGGTAAAGGTGGTTTATTTACGAAAATTTTCGTTTAATATATAAAAGGATAAGGTAAAATGATCGAGGAGAAACGGATAAGGGCAAATAAAAAAGGATTCCTGCAAACAACAGGAATCCTCAATATTCAGTGCCGATGGTGGGAGTCGAACCCACACGGGGGGCTACCCCACACGATTTTGAGTCGTGCGCGTCTGCCAGTTCCGCCACATCGGCATGAGACAATTAAATTGTATCATGCAAACTTATTTTGTCAAGCTTTTTCAGTGCCGAGGGCCGGACTCGAACCGGCACGGTAGTCACCTACCGCAGGATTTTAAGTCCTGTGCGTCTGCCAATTCCGCCACCCCGGCGCATAAAAAAATGGAGGCGGCAACCGGATTCGAACCGGTGGTAAAGGTTTTGCAGACCTCTGCCTTACCACTTGGCTATGCCGCCATAAAACGAAGAGCGGAAGACGGGACTCGAACCCGCGACCCCCACCTTGGCAAGGTGGTGTTCTACCACTGAACTACTTCCGCATATATGGCTGGGGTAGCTGGATTCGAACCAACGCATCACGGAGTCAAAGTCCGTTGCCTTACCGCTTGGCTATACCCCAACGTTTTAAAATGTATATGGGGCGACTAGTGGGAATCGAACCCACGAATGCCAGAGCCACAATCTGGTGCGTTAACCACTTCGCCATAGCCGCCATATTTTTTGGCAGGGGCAGTAGGAATCGAACCCACACCGGAGGTTTTGGAGACCTCTGTTCTACCATTAAACTATGCCCCTAAAATGGTGGAGGGGGACGGATTCGAACCGCCGAACCCAAAGGGAGCGGATTTACAGTCCGCCGCGTTTAGCCACTTCGCTACCCCTCCGCAGATGGTGCCGGCTGCAGGACTTGAACCCGCAACCTACTGATTACAAGTCAGTTGCTCTACCAATTGAGCTAAGCCGGCATCTTTAAAATGGTGGCTCGGGACGGAATCGAACCGCCGACACAAGGATTTTCAGTCCTTTGCTCTACCGACTGAGCTACCGAGCCATATATGGCGGTCCCGACGGGACTCGAACCCGCGATCTCCTGCGTGACAGGCAGGCATGTTAACCACTACACTACGGGACCACTTTGGTTGCGGGGGCAGGATTTGAACCTGCGACCTTCGGGTTATGAGCCCGACGAGCTACCTGGCTGCTCCACCCCGCGACGATGAGAAAAAACTTCTTTTTAACTTTTATATGGTGGAGGATGACGGGATCGAACCGCCGACCCCTTGCTTGTAAGGCAAGTGCTCTCCCAGCTGAGCTAATCCTCCATTTGACCTTGCCCGACAACGTCCTACTCTCGCAGGCGGTGTCCCGCCAACTACCATCGGCGCTGGAGAGCTTAACTTCCGTGTTCGGGATGGGAACGGGTGTGACCTCTC
>NZ_JBPODS010000011.1:0-97477 GCF_051200995.1 Anoxybacillus eryuanensis
AATCGGAGAAAATTCGCAAACATTTTGCACGGTATTTCCGATTTTCATCCAAAATAATTTGAAAAAGTAGTTCTGAAATAGTGTGCTAATTTACAAAAGCATGATTGAAGCCGGTATTTTAGACGGAGATTATGTGATCGTTCGTCAACAACAAACCGCTAATAACGGAGATATCGTTGTAGCGATGACTGAAGATCATGAGGCGACAGTGAAACGATTTTTTAAAGAAAAAGATTATATCCGTTTGCAACCTGAAAATTCAACGATGGAACCAATTATTGTTCAAAATGCCACAATTTTAGGAAAAGTTATAGGTGTATATCGTGCTATTCATTAAGAGAACATAAAAAAGCTAACGGAAAAACCGTTAGCTTTTTTAGTAAAGGCTCATATATTGCTCACGTTCCCATGGATGTACTGCAGTACGGAACATATCCCATTCAATTTCTTTCGCTTCGACGAAGTGTTCGAACAAATGCTTACCAAGCGCATTAACAATTACTTCATCCGACTTTAAGTTTTGAAGCGCTTCTGCTAATGTTGCAGGCAAGTCAACAATACCTTCTTCTAAGCGTTCCTCCTTTGTCATCACGTAAATATTGCGATCAACTGGGGCAGGAGGTGTTAATTTATTTTTAATTCCATCTAGTCCAGCTGCCAATAATACAGCCATTGCCAAATATGGATTAGCTGCAGGGTCTACGCTACGCACTTCAATGCGCGTACTCATGCCACGTGACGCAGGAATGCGAATGAGCGGACTACGGTTGCGTGCTGACCACGCAACGTAACAAGGTGCCTCATATCCTGGAACGAGACGTTTGTATGAATTTACTGTTGGGTTCGTTACTGCTGTGAAGTTTGGCGCGTGCTTTAACACACCTGCGATAAACTGCAATGCTGTTTCGCTTAGTTGCAATTGACCGTTTGGATCAAAGAAGGCATTTTCACCATTTTTAAAGAGCGATAAATTACAATGCATACCAGAACCGTTCACACCAAAGAGCGGTTTTGGCATAAACGTTGCATGTAAACCGTGTTTACGCGCGACCGTTTTTACAACAAGTTTAAACGTTTGAATGTCGTCACACGCTTTTACGGCATTGGCATACTTAAAGTCAATTTCATGTTGCCCTGGCGCAACTTCATGGTGAGATGCTTCGATTTCAAAGCCCATCTCTTCTAGCTCTAATACGATATCACGACGGCAGTTTTCACCTAAATCCGTTGGTGCTAAGTCAAAGTAACCACCATTATCGTTTAATTCTAACGTCGGCTCTCCTTTTTCATCTAACTTAAATAAGAAAAATTCCGGCTCTGGACCTAAGTTAAATTCAGTGAAACCAAGATCTTCCATTTCTTTCAATACACGTTTTAAGTTATAACGTGGACACCCTTCAAATGGCGTACCATCTGGATTGTAAATATCACAAATAAAACGTGCCACTTTTCCTTTTTCTGCTGTCCACGGAAAAATCACAAATGTATCTAAATCTGGGTATAAATACATATCAGACTCTTCGATACGAACAAATCCTTCGATTGATGATCCGTCAAACATCATTTTATTATCGAGCGCCTTTTGTAATTGACTAACTGGAATTTCCACATTTTTAATCGTGCCGAGAATGTCTGTAAACTGCAAACGAATATACTTTACATTCTCTTCCTTAACAATACGAAAAATGTCTTCTTTCGTGTACTTAGCCATACATATTCCTCCCCCAAAATGAAAAAGATCATTTATGTTAAAAAACATAAATTTTTAGTGAAAAAAGCGAGCAATATCTCCTTGACGAAGCGATGCCCGATTAAAACGGCCGGCTTGCATCAACTCGGCACGCAACAGTTTGCGCAACTCCGCTTCGGACAAATCTTGTTTCATCACTTTCGGTGCAACAGATGGCGTTGTTTCCATATGTTGTTGTTGACGCGAAGCAAAAATTTGTTTAATGCCTGCTAAATTAACACCTTGCTCGATTAAATCTTTAATTTCAAGCAAACGATCCACGTCATTAAACGAGAATAACCGACGATTGCCTTCTGTTCGCGCAGGTGAAACGAGACCGTGTTCCTCATAGTAACGAATTTGTCGCGCTGATAAATCAGTTAACTGCATAACGATACCGATAGGAAATAACGGCATGGAGCGACGAATGTGACTATTCATGTCGACCCCTCCTCACATAATACGTATTTTCATTTTATTCTATGTTATTTTACATGTCAATGGTATGTTATATTTTATTACATATTTTTTTCTGAAATATTTTATAATTGAATTAAACGCTTTTCAAGTAACTGATCAATAGCCATACAAACAGCGATTTTGACGTGCGAATACGTTAATCCTCCTTGCACGTACGCGACATACGGTGGACGAATCGGTCCATCAGCAGATAGCTCGATGCTCGCTCCTTGAACAAACGTCCCTGCCGCCATAATGACGTCATCTTCATAACCTGGCATATAGTTCGGGTATGGGGTAAAATGAGCGTTGACTGGTGATGCAAATTGAATCGCCTGACAAAAAGCAATCATTTGTTCTGCATCATCAAATTGCACCGATTGAATTAAATCTGTACGTGTTGCGTTCCATGTCGGATACGTATTCATGCCGATACGCTCAAGCATTGCCGCAGTAAAGACCGCGCCTTTTAACGCTTGTCCGACAACATGTGGCGCTAGGAAAAAACCTTGGTACATCTCCTGCAAACTGTACAGCGAAGCGCCCGCTTCCGCCCCAATTCCCGGCGATGTCATTCGGTACGCACACATTTCGATATATTCGCGTTTACCAACGAGATATCCTCCCGTTTTCGCCAATCCGCCACCTGGATTTTTAATAAGCGAACCAGCAATTAAGTCTGCACCAACATGGCACGGTTCCTGCTCTTCGACAAATTCTCCATAACAGTTATCGACGAACACGATGACGTCTTGTTTGATTGCTTTGACAGAATCAATCATCTCTTTTATTTCAGCAATAGTAAACGATGGGCGCGGGTCGTACCCTTTTGAACGTTGAATGCCGATCATTTTCGTTCGCTCGTTAATTGCCTGTTTGACCGCTGCAAAATCGACTGTTCCTTCTGGAGTGAGCGGTACGCTGTTATAACCAATATGAAACTCTTTTAACGAGCCAATTCCTTTGCCGCGAATGCCGACGATTTCTTCAAGTGTATCGTACGGTTTGCCGGTAATATATAATAGTTCATCTCCCGGACGCAACACACCGAATAAGGCAATTGTAATCGCATGCGTACCAGAAATAATTTGTGGACGAACGAGCGCCGCTTCCCCGCCAAATACGTCCGCATACACTTTTTCGAGCGTGTCCCGTCCAATATCATCATAACCATATCCTGTCGATGGAATAAAATGCGCATCGCTTACTTGATGGCGACGAAAGCTTTGTAATACGCGATATTGATTGGAATCAATACGCTCGTCAATCGCGCGGTGAATCGGGGCAATTTGTACCTCGACTTCTTTGACGAGCGCTGCAATGGTTTCTCCATGTGTTAAATGCTGAAACATAACAAAACCCTTTCTATTTACTGTATGTTCTTAGTTGTAACAAAAGTGGATGCTCTGGCAATAGGTAGCCGCTACATTCATACATGCCACTTTGTTCGTTGTAGTGCATGTGTTGTACAATCGTTTCTCCTTTTAGTTGCGCAAGCAATTTCCCTTCAAACGATGGAATCGCCACGTCGTAACGTTCCATCGCTTCACTTGTTTTTTCTTCAATAAATTGGCGCAAGGTTTGAACGTCTTGTTCGTTGAATGCGCTCACTAACATATAATCGGTTTTCGGGCTTGGGACAAAGCTTGGAAGAACGATGTCACGTTTGTTATAAATCGTTGCCATCGGAATGTTCGTTGCTTCCAACTCCTCAAGCAAACGGTAAACGGTTTGTTCATGTTGAATATAGTCCGGATTTGATGAATCGACAATATGTAAAATCAAGTCAGCTTCTTTCACTTCTTCTAACGTCGAACGAAACGCTGCAACGAGCGTCGTCGGCAAGTCTTGAATAAAACCGACCGTGTCCGTTAGAAGCGCTGTATAGCCGCTTGGCAGCACAAGTTTTCTTGTGAGCGGATCTAAGGTGGCAAATAATAAATTTTCTTCAAACGCATCCGCGTTCGTGAGCCGGTTAAAAAGCGTTGATTTGCCCGCGTTTGTATAGCCTACTAGCGCAATTTGAAACACCGCGTTTTTCTTCCGCCGCTCGCGATAGCGCTCGCGATGTTCAACAATGACTTTTAGTTGTGCTTTAATTTCATCGATGCGGCGACGAATATGACGGCGGTCTGTTTCTAGCTTCGTCTCCCCCGGTCCTCTCGTTCCAATTCCACCGCCTAACCGAGAAAGTTCTGTACCTTGTCCACTTAAGCGTGGCAAAATATATTGTAACTGGGCAAGCTCGACTTGTAATTTTCCTTCTTTAGAGCGCGCACGGCTTGCGAAAATATCTAAAATAAGCTGCGTCCGATCAATGACGCGCACGTTTAATAACTTCGTTAAGTTGCGATTTTGGCTTGGTGACAATTCATCATTAAAAATAACAACATCTGGTTCAAACTGTTCAACAAGCCGAACAAGTTCTTCCACTTTTCCTTTGCCGATATATGTCGCCGGATGAATCGTGTCCCGTTTTTGTGTGAGACTTATGACGACCTCACCGTTTGCGGTATGAACAAGTGAAGCAAGCTCTTCTAGCGAATACGAAAACCGTTCATCGTCAACATGTGGTAATTGACACCCAACAATAATGACTTTCTCCTTTTCCATATTTCCCCTCTTTCCTATTGAACGTCTGTTCTCATCATAACAAATCTTAGGCAAAAGTGCTATGACTGAAAAAATGATCGTTGATTTTTTCATATTTTATACATAGAATTTTAATGTAATGTTACATCATAGAAAGGATTGCGAGAATGACTTGGGAAGTATTAAGTATGATTGGCACCATTGCGTTTGCAATTAGTGGCGCTATTGTCGCTATGGAAGAAGAATACGATATTTTAGGTGTGTACATCCTTGGAATTGTCACGGCGTTCGGTGGTGGTGCTGTGCGCAACGTATTAATTGGTGTACCTGTATCTATTCTTTGGCAACAACAAACACTTTTTTTTATTGCATTTATTGCAATGACAATTGTCTATTTGTTTCCCCAAAAAACGCTACCACATTGGCAACGTTGGGGAAACTTTTTCGACGCCCTCGGGCTTTCAGCTTTCGCCATTCAAGGTGCGCTGTATGCTGCTCAAATGAATCGTCCGCTAAGCGCAGTTATTGTTGCGGCTGTATTAACTGGGAGTGGCGGCGGAATGATTCGTGATATACTAGCTGGAAGAAAGCCCCTTGTATTGCGTGATGAAATTTACGCCGCTTGGGCGATTTTAGCCGGCATCGCCGTCGGAATCGGCATCGCCGACTCCCCCGTTGGATTGTATGGATTGTTTGTCATCGTTGCGGCATTGCGCATTTTATCATATACGTACAACTGGAAATTGCCGAATAAATCATTGAAGGCGGGAAACTAAAACCGGATGTCTCGACGGAAACATCCGGTTTCTTTTTATTCTTCCCATCTCTCAACAATAGTCGCGGTTGCCATGCCGTGCCCGATGCAAATCGTTAATAAGCCGTAGCGCCCCTTTCGTCGTTCGAGTTCGTGGACAAGCGATGTCATCAGTTTTACACCCGTTGCGCCAAGCGGATGACCTAAAGCGATCGCCCCACCGTTGACGTTCACTTTCGAAAGCGGAGCACCGAGTTCTTTTTGCCAAGCAAGAACGACAGGCGCGAACGCTTCGTTAATTTCGACAAGATCGATATCGTCCATCGTGAGGTTCGTTTTGTGCAATACTTTTTTCGTCGCTGGAATGACGCCGTCCAACATGTATGTCGGGTCGGAGCCGACGACAGTTTGGGCGACGATTTTTGCTTTCGGCTTCAAGCCGAGGCGAAGCGCTGTTTCGCGCTCCATCAGTAGCGCCGCCGCTGCACCATCGCTCATTTGACTTGCGTTTCCAGCGGTAATTTTTCCGTCTTGTTTAAAAACCGGCTTCAATGCCGCCAACGCTTCAAGCGATGTATCTTGACGCGGTCCTTCATCGGCTGTTACGATCATATCGTTGCCGTCTTTATCAAGCCCGTGGACGGGTACGATTTCTTCGGTGAAACGACCTTCCGATTGCGCCCGAAGCGCCCGTTGATGGCTTTCGTACGCATATTCGTCTAACTGTTCTCTTGTCAATCCGTATTTTTCGGCAATCAGTTCGGCAGAAACGCCTTGGTGGACGAATTCGTATTTTTCATGGAGCGACGGTGGAATCGTTCGCTCGTTTCCGTCGCTTAAAATCGGCACTTTCGTCATGCTTTCGACGCCAGCCGCAATCGTAATATTCATATCGCCTGATTTAATTTCTTGGGCAGCGAAATGAATTGCTTGTTGGCCCGAACCGCACATGCGGTTTATTTGCACCGCCGGCACTTCCACTGGAAAGCCTGCCTCTAATGCCGCTAACCTCCCGATATTGTAGCCTTGTTCGCCAATCGGTGTCACGCATCCCATGACAATGTCCTCAACAAATTGCTTTTTTACCCCGGCTCGCTTGACGACTTCCTCAAGCACGACAGCCGCTAAATGAACCGGATGTTTATCGCGAAACACTCCGTTTCGCTTGCCAACAGGGGTGCGTACCGCTTCGACAATCACCACTTCTCGCATATCTTTCCCTTCTTTCACTCGTATGTGTAAAACCCTTTGCCTGTTTTTCGGCCGAGATGTCCTGCTTCGACAAGTTTGCGAAGCGTTTGTGGCGGGCGGAACCGGTCGCCATATGCTTCTGTCATATTTTCACTGACAAATAACATCGTATCTAACCCAACTAAATCGGCAAGTTCAAGCGGTCCCATTGGGTAATTCAGCCCGAGGCGAATCGCTTTGTCAATATGTTCCGCAGAGGCGACCCCTTCTTCATACATGCGAATGCATTCAATCATATGCGCCGCGATCGCTCTTGTCGTCACAAATCCTTGCATATCCTTGACGAGAACCGTTTCTTTGCCGATAGATTCCGATAGTTGTTGAATCGCTTCGATCGTTTGTTCGGACGTCGCCACACCTTTGACGATTTCAATGAGCTTCATGACTGGCGCTGGGTTAAACCAATGCATGCCGACGACTTGGCTCGGACGTTTGGTGGCTGCGGCAATCGCCGTGACGCTTAATTCCGACGTATTTGTCGCTAAAATGGCTTCTTGTTTCGCATAGCGGTCAAGCTGTTCAAACACTTGTTTTTTGAGCGGCAAATGTTCTGGGACCGCTTCGATGACAACGTCCGCTTCTTTTACTGCTTCTTGCAAGTTCGTTTCGATTTGAATGCAAGCAAGAATAGCCGTTGCCTCTTGTTCTTGTAGTTTGCCAGCTTTTACGAAACGAGAAACGCTTTTTTGAATGGACTTCATTCCTTTTTCAAGCGCCGCTTCGGAAACATCGTATAAATAAACCGTTTTTCCGCCCATCGCTAGCGACTGGGCAATGCCGCTTCCCATTAAGCCAGCACCGATGACCGCCATTATTTGCATCATTAACTCCTCCTATTGAACGTTTGTAAAATAGTCGCGCAATTGTTCACGTAATTTCATTTTCAAAAATTTTCCGACACTCGTTTTCGGAATTTCGTTCATAAAGACGATCTCATCTGGCAGCCACCATTTCGCAAATTGCGGGCGTAAAAAGTCGTATAGTTCCTCTTTTGTCACATGTTTTCCTTCCTTCACTACAACGCAAGCGATCGGTCGCTCTTGCCATTGCGGGTGCGGCACAGCAACAACCGCCGCTTCAAACACGGCTTCATGCGCCATCAACGCGTTTTCTAAATCGACAGACGAAATCCACTCCCCGCCACTTTTAATGACGTCTTTCGTGCGGTCGACAATTTTAATAAACCCTTCTTCATCTACTGTCACGACATCGCCTGTATATAGCCACCCGTCGCGAAATGCATCTTTGCTTCGTTCATCGTTGTAGTATTCGTCGGCAATCCACGGACCGCGCAAGCATAGTTCGCCCATTTCTGTTCCATTCCATGCTACTTCGCCGTCTTTGCCAATCACTTTCATTTCTACCCCAGGGACAAGAAATCCTTGCTTCGCACGGATGTCCAATTTTTCTTCGTTCGATACGTGCTGTTGGTAGCTTTTCAGACGCGATAAGACGACAAGCGGGCTCGTTTCCGTCATGCCGTATGCGTGTACGAACGGGATGCCGTATTTTTCTTCAAAGGCGCGAATCATTCCTTTCGGCGCTGCTGAACCGCCACATAAAATGCGCGTTACGCTGCGTAAATCGTACGTGCCTTTCTCCAATTCGTTCAATAAGCCAAGCCAAACGGTCGGCACACCAGCGGCAAGTGTCACTTTTTCTTGTTCCATTAGTTCTGCCAATATTTTCGGTGTAAATGCCGCCCCCGGCATAACAAGCGTCGTCCCAAACCAAACCGCGGCAAACGGCAAGCCCCACGCATTCGCATGAAACATCGGCACGACCGGCAGCGCCACATCCGATTCCGATAGTGCCGCACTATCGGCAAGCCCTAGCGCCATGCTATGGAGAACGATGCCGCGATGGGAGTATAATACGCCCTTCGGATTCCCGGTTGTCGCAGACGTATAGCACATGCCAGCAGGATGATGCTCGTCGATATCTTTGACAAATGAAATCGGTTCGGCTTGTTGTAACAATTCCTCATAATGATAAACAGGCGACAGCGCCGTCTCCGGAAGCGTCGGCTCATCGGTCATAATAATAAACGCCTCGACGTTTATTTCGTCTTTCACCCGTTCAATGAGCGGCAATAAATCGTCGTCAATCAATAGCACACGGTCGTTGGCGTGGTTAATAATATACGCGATATGTTGCGGCGACAGGCGAATGTTAATCGTATGCAACACCGCCCCAATGCCTGGAATGGCAAAATACGCTTCTAAATGGCGATGATGGTTCCACGCAAATGTACCAACACGGTCTCCTGTATTGACGCCAAGTGTTCGTAGTGCACTAGCAAGCTTTCTCGTCCGTTCGCCAATTTCTTTATACGTATGGCGGACAAGCCCGTTCTTCATCCGCGAAATGACTTGTTTTTTTGGAAAAAACATTTCTGCCCGTTCAAGCATTGTCGCAATATTTAATGGAACGTTCATCATCTATTATCATTCCTCCATGTTCGTTTAGCTTTGGCGCTCGTGTGCGCTTAGTGAAAAAGTGTTCATCATAGCGAGTTGCTACTTCGGTCCGGTCGTTTTCGATATGAATCATTTTTCGGTACGCGTTATTTGCAAACCACGTTTTCGCTTCATTCGTTTCTAATACCGGCGTTAAACAACAGTCGACTTGTTGCGAAAAAGCGATCCATTGTTGGAACGTTTTCGTGCGAAACAACTGCTTTATTTCTAGAAAGAGAGGATTGTCGTCACAGGCTGCCGATAGATGTCCTTCGTACCATTCCGGCTTTTCGACTGCGTCGCAAAAACTGCGCCAAAAGTGTGCTTCAAGCGCGGCAAGCGCCATATAGCGCCCGTCTTTCGTTTCGTACAGATGATACGATACGACCGTGCCAGCTAATATTGGAATGCCGTTTTTTTGTCCGGTATCATGCTCTAATACAAAATGGTTCGTCATCATCGAAAGCAAGCCGTCAACAAGGGCAACGTCTATATAACGTCCTTTTCCCGTCCGTTCTCGGGCATACAAAGCAGCGGTAATTTGTTCGATGACATGCATGCTCCCGATGAGATCGGCAAACGTCATCGTCGGGTGAATCGGACGACCGTCCGCTTTCAGCTGGGCTAAAACACCCGAAAGCGCCATATAGTTTAAGTCATGGCTTCCGAACGACGCATAGTGGCTATGTTGGCCATAACCACTAATCGAGCAATACACAATCGCTGGATTGAGAGCGGATACGTGTTCATAGCCAAGCCCAAGCTTTTTCATCACACCGGGGCGGAAACTTTCAATGATGACATCGGCTTGGCTGATGAGGTGTTGCACCGTTTGAACATCTCGTGTATTTTTCAAATCTAGCGCGATGCTTTTTTTGTTTTTATTGTTCGCGTCAAAAAGGCAGTCAGCAGCTAGCCTCCGCATCCGATCGCCTGTTTTCGGCTCGATTTTGATTACTTCCGCCCCTAAATCCGCTAAGCGAAGGCTCGCAAACGGCCCGGGGAGATAATGGGAAAAATCAATCACTTTGATTCCAGCAAGCAACAAAATCCTCCCCCTACAATCCAAGATGTTTGGCAATGATCATTTTCATCACTTCATTCGTTCCGGCATAAATGGCGCTAACCGGAATGTCACGATAGCGTCTTGCAATCTCGTATTCTTCCATATAGCCATATCCTCCGTGAAGCTGCATTCCTTCCGAAGCGACACGCTTTGCCATTTCCGTCATCCACCATTTCGCCATCGATACGTTGGCCACGACGTCTTTCCCCGCAATATGCTGTTCGATAATATCATCAAGAAACGCGCGCCCTAATGCAATTTCCGTTGCCATTTCCGCTAGCCGGAATTGGACGGTTTGAAATTGGCTAATCGCTTTCCCAAACGCCGTACGCTCTTTCACATACCGTTTCGTTAAGTCAAACATCACTTCTGCCGCTGTTTGCGCAGCAATAGCGACGATAAGCCGCTCTTGCTGCAATTTCTCCATCAAATAGTAAAACCCTTTTCCTTCTTCTCCAAGCAAGTTTTCCGCTGGAACTTTTGCATCGCTAAAAAATAGCTCGGCTGTATCTTGGGCATGCAGTCCCACCTTTTCTACCTTCCGACCGCGTGTAAATCCCGACGTTCCTCTTTCGACGACAAGGAGACTCATGCCTTTATGCGGTGGATTCGCACTCGGGTTCGTTTTGCAAACGACGATGACTAAGTCCGCATGAATGCCGTTTGTAATAAACGTTTTTTGCCCGTTGACAATATAATGGTCGCCTTGTTTCACCGCTGTTGTCGAAATGCCCGCCAAATCAGAACCGGCGCCTGGTTCGGTCATCGCAATGGCGGTGATGAGTTCTCCGGATACACACTTCGGTAGCCATTTCTTCTTTTGTTCTTCTGTGCCGTACGATGCGATATACGGAACAACAATATCGTTATGCAAGCCGATGCCGACAAGGCTTGACCCTACTTTTTCTAACTCTTCATTGATGACGACTGAATAGCCAAAATCGGCACCAAATCCACCATATGTTTCATCTACCCACGGACAAAGAAACCCGTTTTCCCCCATTTTCCGCCAAAACTCCCGCGGAATGATTCCTTGTTTTTCCCACTCGTCATAAAATGGGTACGCTTCCTTTTGCAAAAATTTACGGAATGCTTCACGAAAAATGTGATGTTCTTCATGCAAATACGTTGTCATGTTGTCCCCACCTTATGACTGCGCCATTTTTTTCATTTGTTCGCGCAATAAAAACTTTTGAATTTTTCCGCTTGCATTGCGTGGCAGTGCCTCGACAAAATAGTATGCGCGCGGTCGTTTGTATGGGGCAAGCTTATCGCTTTGTTTGCAAAACGCCTCTAATTGTTCTGCGGTAAGCTGTTGGTCTTTTTTTACGATGAAAGCAACGACTTTTTCTCCCCATAACTCATCCGGCTCGCCAAGCACCGCAACATCAAGTACTCCTTCATGTTCATAAAGCACGTCTTCTACTTCGCGCGGATAAACGTTTTCACCGCCGCTAATAATCATGTCATCGACACGGTCGGCAACGTATAAATAGCCGTCTTCATCCATATAGCCTAGATCGCCAGAATGATACCATCCTTTATACATCGCTTTTTCCGTCGCATCTTCACGGTTGTAGTAGCCAACCATCATGCACGGACCTTTGACGATAATTTCGCCAACTTGTCCCGGCGGCAAGATGTCATCTGGATCGGATGGGCCGTCTTCGCGCGGTTTGACGATGCGAATTTCGTGGTTTAAGCATGCGCGTCCGGCAGATCCTGCTTTCGTTAACTGCTCATCTTCGTATAAGAACGTTACCGCTGGACCCATTTCTGTCATACCATAGGCTTGGATTAAATCAATGCCTAACCTCTCTTTGCATTCTTTTACAAGCACTGGCGCCATCGGAGCGGCTCCGTACAACCCGATGCGAAGCGACGATAAATCATACTCCGACAATTTTTCTTGCAACAGCATATTCCACATCGTCGGTGCAGCAAATAAGACGGTAATTCGTTCTTGTTCAATTACAGCTAATACTTGTTTCGGATCGAAATGGTGAACAATCACATTTGTTGCGCCAGCATGGACGCGTGGAAGGAAGCAACAATGCAATTCCGCGCAATGGAACATCGGTGCGGTGACAAGCCCCCGCTCTGTTTCGCGAATGCGCATCACCGAATTACAAATTAAACTTTGTTCGATCATGTCGCGATGGCGATGCATCACTCCTTTTGGTCGGCCTGTCGTTCCGCTTGTGTACATAATCGCATACAAGTCATGTTCAAAAACGTCGATTGCTGGAAGATCACTATTTGCGCGTTGGATTTGTTCATGATAGGAAACTGCATATGTTGGCACTTGCCCATCAATGGCCCAAAAAGAAATATGCGGAAATTCATGGTGAATGGCTGCGATTTGTGGTTCAACGGCTTGTTCAAATAGCACGATTTTTGGAGTGGCATCAGCTAAAATGTAAGCGATTTCTTTCGGACGCAGGCGAAAATTAATTGGATTGAAAACAGCGCCAATTTTTGCACACGCAAAAAAAGCGGTCGCAAGCTCTGCCGTATTAAACAACACGGTCGAAACACGGTCGCCTTTTCGAACCCCTACTTTTAAGAAAGCGCTTGCGAGTTTGTCCACTTCTTTTGCCCATTGTTCGTACGTATAGCGAAGCCCTGTACGCACATCAACAAGCGCTTCTTTTTTCGGGAACTTTCTTACTGTCTGAGCGAACACGTCACTAATCGTTAAATACAAAACAAATCCCTCCTTATCTCTTTATAGTTAATATAAATAATATTTTTTATTTTCAGATTTTATTCTACAAATAAAAAAGAAACCCTTCTTTACTCACATAAAAAATAGGGAAGGTTCCCCCTCCCCTATTCATTCAACAACTAAATCCCGTTCTCGTATAATCATCAATTCCTTTTTATCGTAGCGCCCTTCATGCAACAGGCGTACCGCTTGTTTTCGAATTGCTTTTTCAATCAAATTTCGAATATAACGACCGTTACTAAATTTTCTCTCGTATCCCCCCGCTAATAGTTGCTCAATATGTTCACGCAGCTTCCGTTCTGCTTCAGAAGTGAGCTCATATTCTCTTATATGAAACATTTGCTTTGCAATTTGTACAAGTTCTTCTGTTGTATAATCTGGAAATTCGAGCATTAACGGAAAACGTGATGGCAATCCTGGGTTTAACGATAAGAAATAATCCATCTCAGCTGGATATCCGGCTAAAATAACGACTAAATCGTCGGAAAAATCTTCAATTCCTTTTACTAACGTATCGATAGCTTCTTTTCCAAAATCTTTTTCTCCTCCACGTGCCAACGAATATGCTTCATCAATAAATAAAATGCCTCCGCGTGCTTTTTTAATTAAGTCGCGTGTTTTATTTGCCGTATGACCAATATATTCACCAACTAAGTCAGCACGTTCTGCTTCAATAAAATGTCCTTTAGATAAAACGTTCATTTCTAAAAACAGCTTTCCAAGGATACGAGCTACTGTTGTTTTTCCTGTGCCGGGATTCCCTTTAAAAATCATGTGAAGCGATTGTTTATTTCCTTTTAATCCGTTTGCTTGACGCGCTTTATTAATGTATAACCACGCGTAAATTTCCTTAATTAATTTTTTCACTTCACTTAGTCCAACTAATTCATCTAGCTCTTTTTGAATCTCTTTTAACACTGCATGTTGATGATAATCAATTCGGTTTGTCGTTTCTTCTTTTGGTAAGTAATTGACGTTTTTTGCGTTAAGGACGATGTTAATTTGACTTTTTGTTTGCTTCATTGTCAACTCTGACAAGGCGCTGTCACCTCTCCTTCGTCGTTGCTTCTTCTATCAATATACGCTGTTGGCGCCCATTTCGTGACAAATGCCTAACGAAAAAATCACTCACCGATATGGTGAGCGATTTAGCTTACTCGATCTCGATTTTCACATTTTTTTGTGGCGCAAATGTAGAAATCGCATGTTTATAAATTAATTGTTGTTTTCCGTCCACTTCTAATAACACTGTAAAATTGTCAAATCCTTTCACTAGCCCTCGCAATTGAAATCCATTTAGTAAAAATACAGTAACCGTTGTTTCTTCCTTCCGCAATTGGTTTAAAAACTGATCCTGAATGTTTATTGTGTTTTTCATTGCTCTGTCCTCCTCTTTTTCTCTCTACATTACGTCTACATATTCGACTGAAAGTGAAACTTTCCTTCTATGTAATGCAAAATTTCATTTACTCGCCTTTCAAATATTGTATCATCGGTCATGTCAAACCATTGAACAGGCATTTGATTACGAAACCATGTAAACTGACGCTTTGCATAGCGACGAGAGTTTTGCTTCAGCTGCTCAATAGCTTCTTCAAGCGTAATTGTCCTAGCGAAATATGCATATAACTCTTTATAACCGATCGCTTGAATAGATTGGCAGTTCCGCAAGCCTTGTTCATACAATCGTTTCGCTTCTTCAATCAATCCTTGCTCAATCATTTGATCTACTCGTTGATTAATGCGTTCATATAGTTTCTCTCGTTCCATTGTCAGTCCAATGAGCGCTACATTGTATACAAGTTGTCGTTTTTGTTCTTTTAGCCATTCTGTCATTGTCTTTCCCGTGCAATGATAAATTTCTAACGCACGAATGACACGACGAACGTTATTCGGATGAATACGTTCCGCACTCAAAGGATCGGTACGTTTCAGTCGTTCATACAACTCATCAGGCGAACAACGTTCAAGCGACTGACGATACAAGTCATTGGAAGGTGCATCTGAAAATTGATAATCGTAAATAACAGACTGGATATATAGCCCTGTACCACCAACGATGATCGGAAGCTTTCCTCGTCTCGTTATATCTGTAATAAGTGAGCGAGCAAGCGTCTGAAACTCTGCAACAGAAAAAGATTCATGCGGCTCTTTTATATTTAGTAAATGATGTGGAATACCTTCCATTTCTTCTTGACGAATTTTAGCCGTTCCGATATCTAGTCCTTTATATACTTGCATCGAGTCTCCATTAATAATTTCTCCGTTTAAACGCTTGGCTAACTCTATGCTCATTTTTGTTTTCCCTACAGCCGTTGGACCAATTAACACAACGACTTTTTCTTCCATAAAATACCACTACTTTCCACTCTAATTCACATTCATTTATTATAGACAAACCATGTACATTTTATCATCTCATTTTGAAAAATTTCATTCGAAAGCGGACGAAAAATATCCGCTTTCTACATGACACGTTTAAACATTTTTTCTAGTTCATAAGTAGAAAAATGAATAATAATTGGACGACCGTGCGGGCATGTAAACGGATTGCTTGTTTTACGCAACGACTCGAGCAATGCAAATATTTCATCGTTGCGCAAAAATTGATTCGCTTTAATCGACTGTTTACAACTCATCATAATCGCTGCTTTTTCCCGGAGTTGCTTGATGTCTACTTTTTTCATTATTAACACTTGCTTAATCATTTCCTCAATAATTACTGCTTCTTCCCCTTTTGGAAACCATTGAGGATGAGAGCGAACAATAAAACTGTTATGACCAAACGGCTCTAAAAACACACCGCACGCAGCTAATTGGTCGCGGTAACTTTCAATAAGTAAATACTCACTTGATGAATAAGTAAGCGTCAGTGGAATAAGTAAAGGCTGTAACTCATTTGTAACACTTGCTAATTTTTCACGGAAGTATTCGTATTTAATTCGTTCTTGTGCAGCATGTTGGTCAATAATATACAGCCCGTTTTCATTTTGAGCTAAAATATATGTCCCGTGCATTTGGCCAATCGGATATAATGGCGGAATGCGTTCTCGATCCATCTCTTCTATTACATGTTCACTTGGAACAACAGGTTCTACATCGAGTGTCTTAACATCTTGATCACGGGTACGCTCGTCACTTCTCTCTAAAACGATTCGCTTTTCTGTTTTCTTTTCCTGATCATGATGTACCTTCGTTACACGAGGTGACACCCCATTGGATTCTTTCACGATATGTTCAAACGAAAACGTTTGTTGTTCTGTTTTCGGTTTTTCCACTCGTGGTATGGTTATCTCGGGAATGAGCGTCTTTTTTTGAAATGCTTGGCGAATCGTTTGTTGAACGAGTTCGTTTAATTCTCCTTCTTTACTAAAACGCACTTCCAACTTGGCTGGATGAACATTCACATCTAAAAGAAGTGGATCCATAACAATATTTAAAAATGCAATCGGATGCCGTCCAATTGGAAGAAGCGTATGATATCCTTCTTCAATCGCTTTATATAACGAATAGTTTTTAATATATCGTCCATTGACGATGGTCGTCATATAGTTCCGGGACGCACGCGTCACCTCAGGTAAAGCAACATAACCGTTAATTGTAAAATCAAGAGTCTCCGCACGAATAGCAATCATTTTTTTTGCAATATCAATTCCGTAAATCGCAGCTAACACTTGCCGTACATCCCCATTTCCGTTCGTATAAAACAGTTGTTTTCCGTTATGTGTTAACCGAAATGAAATATGCGGATGTGCAAGCGCTAGACGATTGATCACATCAACAATGTGACCAAGCTCCGTATGAATGGTCTTCATATATTTTAGACGAGCTGGTGTATTGAAAAATAGATGGGAAACAGTAATATCTGTTCCTTTTCGACTGCTCGTCCGACTATGTTGCACAAGTTCCCCGCCTTTTAAAACGAGCCACGTTCCTGGTCCTTCACCAGTACTCGTCTTCAATTCTAAATGGGAAACGGAAGCAATACTAGGCAACGCTTCTCCTCGAAAGCCGAGTGTACGAATACGAAACAAATCTGTTTCTTCTTTAATTTTACTTGTTGCGTGTCGTTCGAAAGCTAAAAAACAATCTTCCTCCTCTAGACCATCACCATTATCCACCACACGGATTTTCGCTAATCCCGCTTCTTCTAACTCCACTTCAATGATCGTGCTATGGGCATCAATCGCATTTTCAACAAGTTCCTTCACGACAGAAGCCGGGCGTTCTACAACTTCCCCTGCTGCAATTTTATTCGCTAACGCATCGTCCAGTTTGAGAATTTTCCCCACGTTTTCCCTCCTTTCACTTCAATAGCTTTTGAATGTCATATAGTTTATTCATCGCTTCAAGCGGCGTCATATCAAGTAAATCGAGCGCCTGAATACGCTTAATTACTTCTTTTTCTTTTTTCGATATATCCGAACGCACTTTGTCATGTTGTTCTTCAAACATGCTTAACTGCTCAAACTTCTCTTTCTTCTCTTTTATGATCGGTGTCGAATTTGATTCAAATTCAAGTAAAATTTGTTCAGCACGTCGAATCAAATCTAACGGCAACTTAGCTAATTGAGCTACATGAATGCCGTAACTTTTATCCGCTGGACCTTCTTTAATTTGATGCAAAAAAATAACTTTACCATTTTCTTCAATTGCACTCACGTGAACATTTTTTAGGCGCGGCAATCGTTGTTCAAGCGCCGTTAATTCATGATAGTGAGTACTAAATAGAGTTTTTGCACCAATGCGATCATGAATATATTCGATCATGGCTTGAGCAAGCGCCATACCGTCATATGTGGATGTTCCACGACCAATCTCATCAAATAAAATAAGACTATTTTGCGTCGCGTGAACGATCGCATGACGTGCTTCTAACATCTCAACCATAAATGTACTTTGACCTGCAACTAAATCGTCAGCCGCTCCAATACGCGTAAATACTTGATCAAAGATCGGTAATATCGCTTCTTCCGCTGGAACAAAACAACCAATTTGTGCCATAATAGCTGTTAATGCAATTTGACGCATGTATGTGCTTTTTCCAGACATATTCGGTCCTGTAATAAGCAGCATTTCTCGTTCAGCATCCATATAACAATCGTTTGGAACATAAATATTTGATCCTAATACTTTTTCAACAACAGGATGTCGCCCCTGTCGAACTACAAGACGACGATCGTGGGAAAACTGCGGTTTACAGTAATTATATTTTTCACTGACAGTAGCAAAACATTGTAAAACATCTAATTGGCTCATGTTTTTTGCTAATTTTTGCAAACGCGCAATATATTGTTTTACTTGTTCACGTATAGAAACAAATAATTCATATTCTAATTCTATGCTTTTTTCTTCTGCTTCTAAAATAAGTGCTTCTTTTTCTTTCAACTCTTTCGTCACAAAACGCTCGGCATTAGCTAGCGTTTGTTTACGTTCATATCGTCCTTCCGGTAATAAGTGCAAATTTGCTTTTGTTACTTCGATATAATATCCAAACACTCGGTTATAACCAATCTTTAACGATTTAATTCCCGTTAATTCCCGTTCTTTCGCTTCTAACTGCGCAATCCACGTTTTCCCATTTCGACTAGCATCTCGAAATCGATCCAACGTTTCGTTATAACCATCTTTAATGATTCCACCCTCCTTCACAGAAAGAGGGGGATTTTCTTCAATTGCTTCTTCTAACAATTGAACAAGTTCTTCGCATGCATCTAACTGTTGTGCAAATGATTGAATGTGCTTATCATGAATTTGCATAAGAAGTGAGGAAATGAAAGGTACTTGTTTTAACGACTTTTTCAATTGAACTAAATCACGCGCGTTCACATTTCCAAACGCCACACGTCCAGCTAACCGCTCTAAATCATATACACTGCGAAGATATTCACGTAATTCTTGTCGCTCAAAATAATGTATCAAAAATTGTTCAACAAAATGCAATCGCTGTTCAATTTTTTCACGATCTAATAACGGACGATCAATCCATTGCTTAAGTAGACGCCCGCCCATTGCGGTCATCGTCTCATCAAGAAGCCAAAAAAGGGAACCTGCTTTTCCTTTTGTCCGCATCGTTTCCGTTAACTCTAAATTCCGTTTGGAATACATATCGATTTTCATATGCGAATTAACTTCATACAGCTCGACTGGTTGCAAATGAGTCAAATTTCGCTTCTGCGTTTTTATTAAGTAATTTAATAATCTTCCAAACGTCACAAGCAATTTTTCTTGTTTCAAATGTGAAACAACAGATTCACAAGACGGTGGAATCATTGTTTCATCCTCACATGAAACCGTGAGAGCATATCGTTCTTGTAGGGATTGACATTGTTCTTTAGACGTCGTCGCAACAACAATTTCTTTTGTACCAATGGAATAAATTTCATTGAACACATCTTCAAACGAATGAAGAAGTGTGATGCGACTTTCCCCGGTTGTTAAATCTGTATACGCGAGTCCGTACGTACCATCTTCAAATGACGTCAATGAGGCTAAATAGTTGTTTGCTTTCTCTTCAAGATGCTTCCCTTCCATGACCGTTCCTGGTGTAATAAGTTGAACAACTTCTCGGCGTACTACCCCTTTAGCTGTTTTTGGATCTTCAACCTGTTCACAAATCGCAACTTTATATCCTTTCTCAATCAAACGTTCGATGTACATAGCAGCCGAATGATACGGCACACCGCACATCGGTACGCGTTCTTCTCCTCCACCATCCCGGCTTGTAAGCGTAATTTCTAATTCTTGTGATGCTTTAATTGCATCTTCAAAAAACATTTCATAAAAATCACCGAGGCGAAAAAATAAAAAAGCATCTTTATATTGTGACTTAATTGCTAAATATTGTTGAATCATCGGTGTGTAAGTCATGCTCTTTCCTCCAACGTTCCGAGATATTGACTTCAATTATTATAACAAAAATAAAAACTAGGAAGAATAAACTTCCTAGTTTTTATTGCTCCCTTCTTGAAGAAGTTCCTCATCTAACTGTTCTAACTCCGCCTCAATATCTTCCTCTATTTCGTCTGATGACGTATCGACGACTGCAATACGTACTTTTGTTTCTCCGATGACTTCTGCAACAAACTCTCGCTCTACTTCGACAGTTACTTTATTTCCGTTTGGAGCAATCGTACATTCTAAACAATTTGGTTGTTGAACAACCCGCGCGATTACTTCTTGTTCTTCACTGATGAGCTCTTCGTTACGATACTTTAACGGAATCACATCGGTGTACGATACCGTCTCTGTGAGCACTTCCGTTTTTGTATTATCATTGTACGAATACCAAACGTTCACATCATACTTGCCATGAATTTCAACACTACGATCCACTTTTTTTGCTTCGTACCGATGATTAATAATCCAACAACCGAGCACGCTTGTTGGACGATGTTGAGCGGAAACCGTATGCGTCGATTGCGTAAACTTTCGGCCTTTTCCCACAACCGCTTTTGTAATAATTTCTCTGTATTGGGACATGAAACAAACCCTCCTCAAAAATGCATTGTTCATTTTATCCTATGCACGAAAAAACTAAAAGTGTACATAAAAACAATCATTCCGTATAGTTCATTGTATGCAGCTTCTTCGAAATATGTACAAAAACATAAAAAAGAGCCCATAAAAATGGACTCTTTAATGGCAATGGCCACAATGGCTATGTTTCACTTGAGCTCCTGTTTCTCCTCGCAGCACATCTCCGCCCGTTGATGTAATAATTTCATCTGTTACTGTCTTTGAAATAGTGGAAGCAACAAGTTGCAATAAGTCGTTAATTTCTACTTGCGATTGTTTAAATTGTTCTACAATTGGAATGTCTGATAGCTGTTCGTAAATGTCGTCAATTTCTGCTTCCACTTTTTTCAGCGCTTCGATTTTTCCATAATGCTGTAAGTTGACAGCTTGTTTTTGTAACGATTTAATTTTAGCAATCATCGTGCGTACTTTTTCATTTTCGTGAATTTTTGCTTCTGCTTGTTTAAAAATCTCTACCTCTTCTGTTTCAGCGATCATTTTAGCTAATTCTTTTGCTTTTTGTACGATGTCATCTTTCGTATATTTCGCCACGCTATTTCACCTCGATCATTTCTTCTATCATTTCTCCGTTCAACGTCCACGTTTTTGCCTCTGTAATTCGTACTTTTACAAGTTGACCGATTGCTGACTTAGGGCCAACGAAGTTAACAAGCTTGTTTTTACGTGTGTATCCAGCGAGAACGTCCGGATTGTTTTTACTTTCCCCTTCGACTAATACTTCGACAACTTGTCCCTCGTACTCCTTCATTTTTCTCGCAGAAATTTCGTTTACTAATGCATTTAATCGTTGTAAACGTTCTTTTTTCACTTCCATCGGTACGTTGTCGACCATTTTTGCTGCTGGCGTCCCTTCACGTGGCGAGTAAATGAACGTAAATGCAGAATCGAACTCTACCTCACGATATAGCGACAACGTTTCTTCAAACTGCTCATCTGTTTCATTTGGAAAACCGACAATAATGTCTGTTGTGAGCGCTACACCAGGAATCGCTTCTTTAATTTTGCGAACAAGCTCTAAATATTGTTCACGTGTATATTTACGTGCCATCATTTTTAACACTTCACTACTTCCCGATTGAACCGGCAAGTGAATGTGTTCCACTAAATTTCCACCTTTCGCTAACACTTCGATTAAGCGGTCATCAAAATCACGTGGATGGCTTGTTGTGAAGCGAATACGTGGAATATCAATTTTACGCAACTCATCCATTAAATCACCAAGACCATATTTCATATCGGTAAAGTCTTTTCCATACGCATTCACGTTTTGTCCTAAAAGAGTAATTTCTTTATATCCTTGTGCGGCTAAGTGACGTACTTCTTGAATAATATCTTCTGGACGGCGGCTACGCTCTTTACCACGTGTATATGGGACAATACAGTACGTACAAAACTTATCGCAACCATACATAATATTAACCCACGCTTTAATATTTCCTTTTCGCACTTTTGGTAAGTTTTCGATGACATCGCCTTCTTTTGACCATACTTCAACAACCATTTCTTTTGACATGTACGCTTCTTTCAAAATATACGGAAGACGATGAATATTGTGCGTACCGAAAATCATATCAACGTATTGGAATTGTTTTAAAATTTTATTGACGACCGATTCTTCTTGTGACATACAGCCACATACACCAAGCAATAAATCAGGGTTGTTTTGCTTCAATGGCTTTAAGTGACCAATTTCTCCGAATACTTTATTCTCCGCATTTTCACGAATCGCACACGTATTTAACAAAATGACGTTGGCATCTTCTGGACGATCCGTCGGTTCATAACCAAGCGCCATAAAAATTCCAGCCATCACTTCTGTATCGTGCTCATTCATTTGACAGCCGTACGTGCGGATGTAAAATTTTCGACCGTTCCCCATGCCACGAAATTCTTCTGGAATCGAAAAATCTTTATGGTATTTCACTTCCTCTTTTCCTCGTTTTTTCGCCTCTTTCAAAGATGGGGGAACAAATACAGTTGAAAAATATTTTTCATAGTCTTGACTCGTTTTTTGCTTTAAACGTTGCAAATTTTCATCCAAAGCGGATTTTTTGTCCGTTGGATGATCGGGTTCAATTTGTGCTGTGTACTGTAAACGTTGTTTTTCATTCATTGTTATTTCTCCTTTCTTTTATTCGTACGTGCACACTAACATAGTATATTATTTTCCGGACTTTTAAACAATGTTTTTCCATAAAAAAGAGGATGGCTTTCACCATCCTCTTTTCTTTCTTACATAAATTCTGCCACAAGTTGTTCAAATTTTTCTTTACTAATTGTTAAATCCGCTTCTGTCAGTGGTTTTTCGCTATAACCTGGTACAAGATCTTGATATGATTTACGCTCTTTATTTTGATAAATAAGCCCTGTAACAAGTCCTTTATGTTTCATTAACGTTTGCATCGCCATTTCACGATTTGAAGGATCGTATCCTTCAATAGAGCTTAAACTCGTTAAATTGTCTTTAAACCAATCGTATGTGTTCACTTTATTGTATGTGACGCAAGGGCTAAATACGTTAATGAGCGAAAATCCTTTATGCTTCATTCCTTCTTCAATTAATTGCGTCAATTCTTTTAAGTCGCTAGAAAAGCTTTGAGCGACGAACGTTGCTCCTGCAGTTAACGCCATTTCCATAATCGACAATGCTGGTTCAACTGACCCTTGTGGCGTACTTTTCGTTTTAAAGCCCACTTCACTACGCGGTGATGTTTGACCTTTTGTTAAACCGTAAATTTGGTTGTCCATGACGATGTACGTAATATCGATATTACGACGAATCGCATGAATCGTATGTCCCATTCCGATCGCAAATCCATCACCGTCACCACCAGCAGCAATGACAGTCAAGTCACGATTGGCCATTTTCACCCCTTGGGCAATTGGAAGTGCCCGACCGTGAACACCGTGGAAACCGTATGAATTAATGTAACCAGAAATACGCCCGGAACAACCAATTCCAGATACAACAACAAGTTCATGTGGTTCAAGTCCAACGTTGGCAGCTGCGCGTTGAATGGCTGCTTGCACGGAAAAGTCACCACAACCTGGACACCAGTTCGGTTTAATGTTATTTCGAAAATCTTTAAATGTCGCCATGTTTAAAACAACTCCTTGCATTTTGTATAAACTTCGTGCGGTAAGAACGGGTTGCCATCATATTTCAACACGTTAAATACTTTCTCAGCATGTCCAACGTTCATTTTCAAAATGTTGGCAAGTTGTCCTGTTGCGTTATTTTCAACAACAACAACTTTTTTCGCTGATTGCACAAGCGGCAACATTTCTTCAGTTGGGAACGGATGAATGAGACGAACGTGTGCATGGTTTACTTTGATGCCATCGCGCTCCAAACGTTCCATCGCCTCTTCAATTGCCCCACGCGTTGAGTTAAACCCAACGATTAATAAATCCGCTTCCTCATGCTTCACATGTTTATGAACTGGTGTCGGGAATTGAATATGTTTTAGTTTGCGTAAACGCTTATCCATTTGCGCAATACGATTCGCTGCTACTTCAGAAGGACGACCTGTTTCATCGTGCTCAACGCCTGTGACATGATGAATACCATTTTTCATTCCAGGCAATACACGCGGTGACACGCCGTCTTCTGTCACTTCATATCGTTTAAAACAACCTTTGTCTGGAATTTCAGGAAGCTCCCCTGTTACGAGCTTGCCACGACGAATTTCAATTTTATCATATTCTAGCGGCTCAACGGTTTGCTTACCTAACGAAAGTTGCAAGTCTGTTAAAACAATGACTGGACATTGATACTCTTCTGCAATATTAAACGCTTCAACCATATCGTAAAAAGCTTCTTGCACAGTACTTGGCGCCATGACAACTTTCGGAATCTCTCCGTGCGTACCGTAAATCATTGCCATTAAATCTGACTGCTCTTGTTTTGTCGGAAGACCTGTGCTTGGACCACCGCGTTGCGTATCAACAATGACAATTGGTGTTTCTGTAATTCCAGCTAATCCGATCGCTTCCATCATAAGCGAAAGACCAGGACCAGCTGAAGCTGTCAACGTACGTACACCAGCATAGTTTGCGCCAATAGCCATTGTACAAGCTGCGATTTCATCTTCTGTTTGAATGACAGTGCCACCGAACTGTGGAAGTTTTTTAATTAAGTATTCCATAATTTCAGATGCTGGCGTAATTGGGTAAGCCGCCATGAAACGAGCGCCACCAGCAAGTGCACCAAGCGCAATCGCGTCGTTTCCAATCATAAACATTCTCTTTTTGCCATCTGCCTTATCAAGTTGCATTAATTGAATGTTGTCACCAAGTTGTTCACGCATAAACTGAGCGCCCGCTCTGATCGCTTCCATGTTTTTAGCAACGACTTGTTCGCCTTTGCGACCGAAAATCTCCTGAACGACCCCTTCATATACGCTAATATCGAGACCGAGCACTGCGCTGGAAGCTCCGACTGCAACCATGTTTTTCATTAAAGCTGTTCCTAATTCTGTTGCGATATCTGTAAATGGAACCGCATACAACGTAGCTCTTGACTCATCTGGAATCGTCGGATTAAACTTGGCGTCTGCGATGACGATCCCGCCTTGACGCAACTCGTGAAAGTTAAAATCAATTGTCTCTTGGTCAAAAGCTACTAATATATCAAGATCATCGGCAATCGAACGAACTTGTGTTGTGCTAACACGAATTTTATTGTTCGTGTGACCACCTTTAATTCGAGATGAAAAGTGGCGATAACCGTATAAATAGTAGCCTAGTCGGTTGAGCGCAATGGAGAATATCTCTCCCGTACTTTCAATACCTTCCCCTTGTTGTCCTCCAACTTTCCATGAAAGTTGACTAATCATGTCTTACACCCCTTTAAAGTTCCATCAATTGTGACGTAACATTGTACGATTATAAGTGTAGCACTTTTCCAAAAAAAGCTCTACCATTTCGCTTAATAAATTTTTTGAAAAATTTCATATACTAAACGCTTTCATTCTAGCCCTATTGCAAAAAAATTGCAACATATTTGTTACAAAAATGTGAATTTTTCTTCCGATTTTTTATTGAGGAATTCGCTCATAAAAATTGCAAAACAAAAATTTTCTCACTTGCTCTTCTTTAAAATGTTTTAGCAACTCGTCAATGAAATGAGTGTAATGGGAAACATTCGCCAATTGATCGACTGTTTCAAAAATGCCATCAAAATCAGATCCGAAGCCAATATGATTTTCTCCACCTAATGAACAAATATGGTCGATATGACGCAATACATCTGTTACCGTCGTCGTTTGCGTGTCATGACGTAAAAATTGTGGAACAAACGTCACACCAATGACCCCATTTTTCTTAATCAGCGCTTCAATTTGATCATCACGCAAATTGCGCGGATGCGGGCAAAGCGTGTACGCATTTGAATGTGAAGCAATCGGATAATGAGCCAATTCAATGACATCCCAAAACGCTCGTTCACTTAAATGTGACACATCTGTCCAGCATTGTTGTTCGTTCAATAAATGAACAACTTCTTTCCCGAATTTCGTTAAACCTCCCCCCCGTTGCTCGAGTGCCCCATCCGCTACCATATTTGCATCATTCCACGTTAAACCGACAGAACGAACACCAAGTCGAAGAAGTGTACGCAGTTGCGTTAAACTTTCACCAATGGCTTCACATCCTTCTAATGTGAGCATGGCGCCAATTTCATTTGATTGTAATTGATCAATTTCTTTTTTTGAACGAACAACTTTCATATTTGGCTGTGACACAACCTTCTCATAAAAATAATCAATCATCTCTAAAGCTACGAAAAAACGTGACTCAGGCCTTACATGTTTTGGGATATAAATAGCAAATCCTTGTACAGTTATACCTGCCTGCTTTAATCCATCGTACGTTACATGTAACGACGGACTGCGTTCAAACGATACATCTTGGTCACAAAATAATTGATATAAAACGTCACAATGAGCGTCAAATATACGCACAACGATCCCTCCGTAAAAAAATAGGGCTTCACTTTTTTATAGCTAATAAATGATCAAATTACAAAAATAACCTGTTTGCTTAACAAGCAAACAGGTTTATGCGTATTAACGCGGCTCAACAATGAGTTTAATTGCTGTCCGCTCTTCTCCATCAATTTGAATGTCCGTAAATGCAGGAATACAAATGAGATCAACTCCGCTCGGTGCTACGAATCCTCGCGCGATTGCTACTGCCTTAACGGCTTGATTTAATGCACCTGCGCCAATTGCTTGAATTTCGGCTGCACCGCGCTCCCTCAACACGCCTGCAAGTGCACCAGCTACGGAATTAGGATTAGACTTTGCTGAAACTTTTAATATTTCCATTTCTAGCTCCTCCTCGTTTCTAACAATTGCTTGTAAAAAAGTTGTACTGTTCATTATATATTCATCCCTGTTTGCCTGTATTCCTGCTACCATATGAAATTTTTCTGAAAAATCTTAAAAGAGGAACTAGTCGAAATATGGGTGATCGTCATTAATCATAATCCGTTGAATCGATTTCGTTTTTCCGCTTTTTTCATCTACCTCAATGAGCACAGCATTCAACTGCGCGCGTCCTGTGGTGACTTCAAAACGAACAGGTAAGCCCGTTAAAAATTTGCGCAACACTGCCTCACGATCCACTCCCAAAACCCCGTCATAAGGACCCGTCATACCGACATCGGTAATATAACCCGTTCCGTTTAGCAAAATGCGTGAGTCAGCCGTTTGAACGTGTGTATGCGTGCCAACAACAGCGCTTACTCGACCGTCTAAATACCATCCCATCGCTTGTTTCTCGCTCGTTGCCTCCGCATGAAAATCAACGAGAATCACAGGAGTCCGCGCAAGCGCCATTTCTACTAATTCATCTGCTTTTTTAAATGGGCAATCAATTGCTGGCAAGAACGTTCTTCCTTGCAAACTCATCACTGCGACTTCATATCCCTCTACTTGAATAAACACAATCCCTTTTCCTGGTGTACCTACTGGAAAATTTGCCGGACGGACAAGTACTTTCGCTTGATCAATAAATTCGAAAATTTCACGATTATCCCACGAATGATTTCCAAGCGTCACCACATGTACTCCCATCTCTAAAAAACGGCGATATATTTTTTCGGTAATCCCTTTCCCACCAGCAGCATTTTCGCCGTTAACAACAATCACATGTGGCTTATATTTTGCCTTTAGTTTCGGGACGTATTCATCAACCATTTTTCTCCCCGGCTGTCCAACAACATCACCGATAAATAATATTTTCATCGTATTACCCTTTCTATACTCATGATTTCTATTTTTCAGTTTCGCACAAAATAAAGCGTTTATCAATACGAAAAAGCTACCCCATATGAGGAGTAGCTTTTATTTTGCATATTCCACAGCTCGCGTTTCACGAATGACAGTAACTTTAATATGACCTGGATAGTCAAGCTCCTCTTCAATGCGCTTGCGAATATCACGTGCTAAACGATGAGCTTCCAAGTCATCGATCATATCTGGTTTCACCATAATACGAATTTCGCGCCCTGCTTGAATAGCATATGATTTTTCAACCCCTTCATATGACTCAGCAATCTCTTCAAGCTTTTCAAGGCGACGAATATAGTTTTCTAATGTTTCACTACGAGCACCTGGTCGGGCAGCCGATAATGCGTCTGCAGCAGCAACAAGAACAGCAATAATAGACGTTGGCTCCGTATCACCATGATGGGAAGCGATACTGTTAATGACAACCGGATGCTCTTTATATTTAGTTGCTAACTCTACACCAATTTCAACATGGCTTCCTTCTACTTCATGGTCAACAGCTTTTCCGATGTCATGAAGTAGACCTGCTCGTCTTGCAAGCATCTCATCTTCTCCTAACTCAGCTGCCATTAAACCAGCTAAGTATGCGACTTCCATCGAATGTTTAAGGACATTTTGTCCGTAGCTTGTACGGAACTTCAATCGTCCTAAAATTTTAATTAAATCTGGGTGCAATCCGTGAACACCAACTTCGAACGTTGTTTGCTCTCCAACTTCACGAATATGCTCATCCACTTCTCTTCTCGCTTTTTCGACCATTTCTTCAATTCGTGCCGGATGAATACGCCCGTCTTGAACAAGCTTATCTAAAGCAAGTCTAGCCGTTTCGCGACGAATTGGGTCAAATCCGGATAAAATTACCGCTTCTGGTGTATCATCGATAATTAAATCGATTCCCGTTAGCGTTTCTAGCGTCCGAATGTTACGCCCTTCGCGACCAATGATACGACCTTTCATTTCGTCATTTGGCAAGTTCACAACAGATACAGTCGTTTCTGCTACATGATCAGCAGCACAGCGTTGAATAGCAAGCGATAAAATTTCTTTTGCTTTTTTATCAGCTTCTTCTTTCACTTTCGTCTCTGCTTCTTTGACCATGAGCGCGATTTCATGAGAAAGTTCTTTCTCTACACGCTCTAAAATGATTTGCCGTGCTTCCTCACGCGTCAAGTTAGAAATGCGCTCAAGTTCTGCTTGTTCTTTTCGAACGAGTTCTTCCACTTTGCTTTCCATCTCTTCAATATGCTGTTGTCTTTCATTGAGAGAATTCTCTTTTTTCTCAAGCAACGCCTCTCGTTTGTTTAAAGATTCGTCCTTTCGATCGAGATTCTCTTCCTTTTGTAACAAACGATTTTCTTGTTTTTGCAATTCACTTCTTCGTTCGCGGATTTCTCGTTCTGCTTCCACACGAAGTTTGTGAATTTCATCCTTTGCTTCAAGGAGAGCCTCTTTTTTCAATGCGTCTGCTTCTCGTTTCGCTTCTTCGATCATTTGCTTGGCAGCTGCTTGTGCACCACCAATTTTTGCCTCGGCAATGGATTTACGAACAAAAAAGCCAACAACTGCACCGACGACTAGGGCAAGCAAAGCGGAGATGATCGTTTCACCCATTGTCCTCACCTCCTCTTGCTATAAATTCGTTACTTCATCAATGTCGGCATGTACATTGCAACCATTCAACATACACTTCAAAATTGTCAAATATACATGTACATTTTAAAGGTGACCTTTCATATTGTCAAGGCTTGTCATTGTGGGAAAGCGTTTCATATGGTTCAAATTACAAAATAAAACAAAAAGAGACACAACGTGCCTCTTTTTACTCTAAGAAATCTAAATCATCTTCACGCACAGGTGTTGTTGATACACCTGTTGTAATGCCATAATGTTGACGAATTTCACGCGCAATTTCTTCCATGATGTGTGGGTTTTCTTTTAAAAATTGTTTGGCATTTTCGCGCCCTTGTCCTAATCGTTCATCTTTGTATGAATACCAAGCACCGCTTTTTTGAATAATGTCTAGCTCAGCACCCATATCAATGATTTCGCCTTCCTTTGAAATTCCTTCCCCATACATAATATCTACGTCTGCTGTTTTAAATGGTGGTGCCACTTTGTTTTTCACGACTTTAATTTTTGTTTTATTTCCAACCATGTCGTTACCTTGCTTGATTTGTTCAGCACGACGGACTTCTAAACGAACAGATGCATAAAACTTCAATGCACGACCACCAGGAGTTGTCTCAGGGTTTCCGAACATAACCCCTACTTTCTCCCTTATTTGGTTAATAAAGATAGCGATCGTTTTAGATTTATTAATCGCACCAGATAATTTTCGTAACGCTTGAGACATGAGTCGTGCCTGTAATCCAACGTGAGCATCGCCCATTTCTCCTTCAATTTCCGCTTTTGGAACAAGGGCAGCAACGGAGTCAATAACAATAATGTCAACTGCTCCACTGCGTACGAGCGCTTCCGCAATTTCTAATGCTTGCTCTCCTGTATCCGGTTGTGAAAGCAACAATTCATCAATATTCACACCTAACTTTTCAGCATATACAGGGTCTAGGGCATGTTCTGCGTCAATAAACGCTGCTTGACCACCTTGCTTTTGTACTTCAGCAATGGCGTGAAGAGCAACTGTTGTTTTCCCTGAGGATTCCGGACCATAAATTTCAATAATACGTCCACGCGGATATCCTCCTACCCCGAGCGCAATATCAAGTGCAAGGGAACCACTCGATACAGTCGAAATTTGTCGATCTGTTTGCTCCCCTAGCTTCATAATGGAACCTTTTCCAAACTGTTTCTCAATTTGCTTTAACGCTTGTTCTAAAGCTGCTTGACGATCGTTCAAAGAAACTCCTCCTTTTGCTTGTGAGAAATAAAGCAGTCACTGCTACTTATTACTATACATGTTTTATGTTTATTTGCCAAGAAAAAAACGAATAAATGTTCGTAAATCAATGTAGCAGTTGTAGTAAATAATAACAACCGTATTTCGCTGCTCGCATCCGAATGGCTTGACGATCACCAGATAATGTCAGTGGAAATGTTTTCGTCCCTTGCTCAGTCGATATCCCAATCCAAACCGTTCCTACTCGTTTTCCTTCCAATTCACTTGGTCCTGCGACACCTGTGAAGCTAATTCCAATATCGCTTCGGCAAAGCTTTCGAACGTTTTCTGCCAACAATTGGGCGCACCGTTCACTTACTGCTCCCTCTGTTTGTAATATTTCTTTCGGCACATGAAGTACATTTTCCTTTATTTCATTTGTATAACATACAACTCCTCCCGCTATAACTGAAGAAGCTGTCGGAAGTACAGTCATTCCCTCTAAAAACAATCCTCCCGTTAAACTCTCAGCAACAGCAAGCGTCTTATTCTTTGTTTTTAATGTAGCTAACAGTTTACTAAACAACGTTTCATCGTTGTAACCGTAAAAATAAGGACGCACGCGTGCTAAAATTTTTTGCTCTACCTCGTTAATCATTCGCTTCGCTTCTTCTTCGCGTTCATGCTTCGCTGTTAAGCGAAGAGTCACTTCACCATCAGACGCAAGTGGAGCGATCGTTGGATTTGTTTGCGCATCAATCAAATCTTCTATTTCTGCTTCTAGTTGTGATTCACCGATATGAAAAAAGCGCAAAACGAGTGATACGATTTTTTCGCGAACATGAAGTTTTTGCAATAAAAAAGGACGTCCATATTTTATGAACATCGGTTTCATTTCTTTCGGTGGCCCTGGGAGAAGCATATATGTGATATGGTCAACAGTAATTGCCATGCCAGGAGCCATCCCATGTTCATTTTTTAGCACACAACTTCCTTCCAACACAAGCGCCTGTTTTCGGTTGTTAGGAGACATCGGGCGATTTGTTTTCGAAAAATAATCACAAATGGAACGCCATGCTTCTTCATCTAAGACAAGTGATTTATTCAGCATCTTCGCAATCGTTTCTTTTGTTAAATCATCCTTTGTTGGCCCAAGTCCTCCTGTAAAAATAATCAAATTCGAGCGTTGCTTAGCCATTTCAATCGCATGTGTAAGTCTTTGAGGATTATCCCCAACAACCGTATGGTAATATACATCTATCCCTATTTCAGCTAATTGTTGCGATAAAAATTGGGCGTTTGTATTTGTAATTTGACCAAGTAAAAGTTCCGAGCCGACCGCAATAATTTCCGCCTTCATCTTTCTCCCATCCCCTTTTTATTTACTTTGAATGACGAAATGCATGTTTATTTTTTGCGAAATAGTCCCATCCTGACCAAATCGTGAAAATGAGTGCGATCCATAAGGAAATATCCGCAAACGGAAACGACAACAAGGAGAAAGGAATATTATGCAAAAGAAGGGCAGCAATTGCTATAATTTGCGTCCACGTTTTAATTTTCCCAAGCATATTGGCTGCTACAACTTCACCTTCTCCAGCTAACACGAGTCGCAATCCCGTTACTGCAAATTCACGACTAATGATAACAATGACCATCCACGCTGGCGCCAACTCCAATTGAACGAGCGCAATGAGCGCAGCAGACACAAGTAATTTATCTGCAAGCGGATCAAGAAATTTTCCTAAATTCGTTACCAACCCATATTTTCGTGCATAGTATCCATCAACCCAATCTGTTGTTGATGCAATAATAAAAATAAGCGCAGCAACAGCGTGTGTCATCGGTAACTGTTCTGGCCCAATTTGAATCATCCCTAAGTCAATTGGTGCTAACAAGAAAATAAGGAAAAAAGGAATGAGTAACATTCGCGCAATCGTAATTTGATTCGGTATATTCACAGCACTAACCTCCAACACGTCATACAACATCACTGTTTTTTGTAAATAATTGTAATATCTTGACGTACGTGATCACTTGGATTAACAGGGTATTGAAGTGTTTGTCCATTTATTTTCACTTCTGTATTTAATGTTTGTCCGATAACTAACAACACTTCTGTTTCGTTCGTCAAATCGAACGTTTCAGTTTGATTTGCGTACATCATTTTGCGTGCAAATGCCTTTCCTTTCCCGTTTTTCACTTCAATCCAAGCATCACCCTTTGTTGCAATGTCAATAATCAACTGTTCTCCGCTCACTTCAAGCGTTGATTTTCGACCATTCGTTTCCACTACTTCGACCATTGCTTTCGATGATTGTTCTTGTTGTTCTTTTTCCTTTTCTTGTTTTTGTTCATTTTGTTTTTTCGGTTGTTGCTCGGTTGCTTGCTCAGACTGTTCAAATTCTGTCTTTTCATTAATCACTTGCTCTTGCGGCTGTTCGTTCACCATTCTGTTTTGAAAGAAAAACCAAAGAACAACTGCTACGCCGACAGCTAGCATACCGATTAAAATTTTCGGAAGAACATCAAGTACTTTTTCACCTTGTTCTGATAGTTGTCGCGATTTAACACGAGACAACTCGCCTGGAAGTTCTTCTTGTTGAGCATTTGGAATTTCATTTGCGTATTGTTCAAACAACTCATCCGGATCAAGACCGACCGCCTCTGCATATTGACGAATAAATGCCCGAACATAAAACTTCCCTGGCATAATGACATAATTTCCTTGTTCAATCGCGATCAAATATCGCTTTTGAATTTTAGTAATTTGTTGTAAATCATCTAAACTCATATTGCGTTGTTCTCTCGCTTCTTTCAAACGCTTCCCTAACTCTGTCAACGGAAACACCTTCCATCTTTAGAAATCGATATTTGAAAAACCGTCGTTACCAAAAAAAGAGGATTGGTCAACGAGATCATACGTAATCTCCTCATCTGGATCGTGACGCAATTCAATAATATAATCAAAATCGTCCAATTTATATTCTGTATGCCTCACAAAAATATCGGGATGTTCAATCACTTTTGTTGCTGGTAATCGCATCAGCTCGCGAATCAGCTGCCAATGCCGCTCGTTTGAACGACGTGTTGATACAATTCCGTCAATAATAAAGACATTATTTTCGCTATATTCATCTTCAATAAGCTGACTGCGAATCGTTTGCTTAATTAACGTAGAAGAAACAAATAACCAACGTTTATTCGCACATACGCTCGCAGCCACAATGGATTCGGTTTTTCCAACACGTGGCATACCGCGAATACCAATTAACTTGTGACCTTCCTGTTTAAATAACTCCGCCATAAAATCGACAAGCAAACCTAATTCATCTCGAACAAAACGGAACGTTTTTTTATCATCAGCATCGCGCTGAATATAACGCCCATGCCGAACAGCAAGACGATCTCGGAGCTTCGGTTCACGCAACTTTGTTACCGTGATATCTTCCATCGTCGCTAAAATGGATTGTAGCCGCTCAATTTGTTCATGACTTTTACATAACAACAGCATACCTCGCCGCGAATCATCCACTCCGTTAATCGTGACGATATTAATGGACAACATACCAAGAAGCGATGCGATATCTCCTAACAACCCCGGACGATTCATATGTATTTCATACTCTAAATACCATTCTTTTTTCTCCATATACCCCTTCTCCCCTTTACGTTACACGATGCGATCATTGAAGCAACGCTTTGTCGAAACACGCATGTATGTTTATTTTACCATTTGAATGCGAGAATGAAAAGAATGGACGACCGTTTTTTGTGAACAGATAAACATAGTAAAACAAGCTGGTGGATATCACCAGCTTGCGCCTACATGACTTATTTATTTTGGACAAGTTTGATCATCATGTTTGCAATAGCATGTTGCTCTTGCTCATTTGCAACATGCCACAAGTCAGCAAGTACACGCTCTTCTGGGTTTTTAGGATCGACTTGTTTTGCCAAGTAGTCGCCAATTTGATAAGCAATATCCGAAATAACTTGCTGGTTCATTCCTTGGGCTTCTGCTTGATGAAGGCGATCAGCTAAAAAGCTCTTCCATTGCTCAAAATTATCAAGAACAGACATATGCAAACCTCCTTGAAATTCGTTTCAAGAACAGTTTGCCTCATAAAACAAAAAATTATGCTCGCTTAACAATACCAACCGCCATTGACAGATAAAATTTGTCCCGTAATATACGATGCATGGTCAGAGATTAAAAATGACACTGCTTTCGCTACATCTTCTGGTTTTCCAATTCTACCAAGCGGAATCTCGTTCGTTAACGCTTCTAACTCCTCTTCAGTAAACTCATGGAGCATCGGTGTATCAATGGCCCCTGGAGCAATAGCGTTTACTCGTATACCACTCGGTGCAACTTCTTTCGCTAACGCTTTAACAAACGTATTTTGTGCCCCTTTCACCATCGAATACAATACTTCGCATGACGCCCCTGTGAGTCCCCAAATTGATGAAATAACAACAATTTGTCCGCGACGTTGTTGAATCATCGAAGGCAACAATCGTTTTGTCAGTAAAAATGGACTTGTTACATGCAATTGCACCATTCGCTCTACTTGTTCGTCATCCATATCCGTCACCAAGCCATAAGCACTCATCCCACTGTTATGGACGATGACGTCAAGCGGATGGAAGACGGAAGATACTAACACATCTACCCCTGAAGGATGAGATAAATCGGCTTGAATTGTATATATGTCTGTTGATAATTGTTTCACTAACGTTTGAACAGATTGTTCATTTTTGTAGTAGTGTAAATACAATCCATATCCATCTTTCGCAAGTTGTCGGGCAATGGCTTGCCCAATCCCTCCGCTTGCTCCTGTAATTAATGCATATTTCATCTTCCTTCACCTTTTTGGAACAACTTGACATACTGTCAACTGTTCACGCATAAAACATTCGCGGGCAACTGCTTTTATATCATCCGATGTCAGTGATTGTAGCGTCCTTACAACATCGAATAAACTCATTTCATCAAATGCGTAACGAGTGAACTGGTTGGCAATATACTCAAGTGAGTTCAACGAGCGTAAAAATGATCCGATTTTTTTTCTTTTCATCCGCTCTACTTTTTCATCATCAATATCGGAAAACTGTACGAGAATACGCTCAATTTCTTTCGCTAATTCATCAGGTTGCGATGTGTCGCCACCAATTAAACCAAATCCAAAATCACTTTCTTCTGTATAATCGACCATAAATGTTTCATCAATTAATCCTTGTTGATATAACCGCTCATAGTGTGGTGAACTTTTTCCAAATAAATAATCAAGCAATAGTCCCATCGCACATTCATGTTTTAATTTTTCTTTTCCCTTTGCATATACATGTTTTGCTTTTATACCAACGAGACATTTTGGTGTCTGTACGTTCATTTCAATGACATGTTTCTCGCGCGCGACATGTGATGGCTCTTCGTACTGGAACCGCTCAATCTCTGTTGGTAAACGGAACGTTTTTTTTGTTTGATTATTACGTATTTGTTCGAGTGTAGTCAATGGATCAACCGGACCGGTAACAAACAACAACATATTACTCGGGTGATAAAACGTCTCATAACATTCATACAATAAATCTTTCGTAATATGTGAAATGGACTCCACCGTTCCCGCAATATCAATTTTTACAGGATGATTGTGATACATGCTTTCAATTGTTCCAAAATACAAACGCCAATCCGGGTTATCGTCATACATGCGAATTTCTTGAGCGATAATTCCTTTTTCTTTTTCAACCGTTTGCTCTGTAAAATATGGTTCTTGAACAAAATCAAGTAAAGTTTCTAAATTTTCCTCTACATTTGTCGTGCTGGAAAATAAATAAGCTGTGCGTGTAAAAGACGTAAAAGCATTTGCTGATGCTCCTTGTTTGCTAAACGTTTGGAATACATCACCGTCTTCTTTTTCAAACAATTTATGCTCTAAAAAATGGGCGATACCATCCGGCACTTTTTTCATACTCGTTTTGCCATATGGAGTAAAGCAGTTATCTACTGAACCGTACTTCGTTGTAAACGTTGCATATGTTTTATTAAATTCCTTTTTCGGTAAAATATAAACAGCTAATCCGTTGTTTAACCGCTCATAAAATAATTGTTCTTGTAACTGATCATAGCGAATGACCTTCATTGTTTCTCACCTTCCTTCTCCGTTAAAAAATAAATGGTATCTAATTCAATTTTTTTACCTACACGAACAACATCTTCACGCGTCACTTTTTCGATCCCTTCTAACCATTCAGCTAATGGGCGTTGTCGTGTTGCAATAACGTTATGATAAGAGATCTCAATCATTCCCCGCGCTGTATCAACCGTTTCTAACAGTTGATTACGAATGACTGCTTTTGTTTGAGTGATTTCCTCATCGCTAAATTGCCCATTGCGCATCGCCTCCGCCTGAGCATGAATAATTTCAAGTGCACGCTCATAATTGCTCGGTTCAATGCCTGCCATCACCATCATCATTCCTTGATGACTTTCGATACGCGAAGCTGCATAATAAGCTAAACTCGCCTTTTCTCGCACATTCATAAACAATTTTGAATGGGCAAACCCACCAAAGATCCCATTCCATACTTGTAACGCATTGTAATCCGCATCGTTATATGTCGTATTTGTTCGATAGCCAAGATGTAGCTTTCCTTGCTTCACATCTTGTTTTTCTATAACTTCTTGCACATTTGTTCGTTTCGCTAACGTTGTCGTTTCAATCGAACGCAAAGGACGAGCCTCTAGTGAAAAACGCTCAGCAACACCATGTTCTACATCCGTTAGCGTCACATCTCCGACAATGTATAAGTCTATTTCATCGTGTTTTAACATGTGCTCGTAATGTTTATATAAACGTTTAGCATCAATTGTATCAACATCATTCAGTTTACCGTGAACATCGAGAGCATAAGGCGAACCTTTATACATCTCTTCAATGAGTCGATGTTGAGCATATCTCATTTTATCATCAAACAACGATTGTATTTTTTGTTTTAATGCTCGTTTTTCTTGCTCAACGATGGCAACAGAAAATCCACCTTGCTCAGTAAGCGGACGAAACACCATATCGCTAAAGAGCGTCAACGCTTCGCGCAGTAGTGGAGATGTATCGCCTAAAAATTTTTCGTTTGCCACATCCATTCGGATCGTAATTACATGATGTTCCCCTTTTTTCGCCAAATCTACTTGTAACGTCGCACCGTATAATTCATCTAAATATGTACGAAACTCCTTCATGGAAGGATGTCGCTCTGTAGCATTTTGTAGCACATACGGAACGAGCGCACGCATCGTTATATCTTGTTCGCATAATGGAGCTTTCATCTTTAACACGAGCGTATTCGTTTTATATTTTTTTGTTGGAATGACATGAAGGCGAAGGCCGCCTATTGTTTTCACTTCTTCTTGAAACATACAATCACTTCCTTTTTATTTTATATCCTCGACATTTTTTCTTTCTCTTATCCGCTAAATAAATCGGATGACAAGTATCGCTCTCCTGTATCTGGTGCCATACAAAGCACACGTGCATCTTTCGGGAGAGTTCGCGCCACTTGAACTGCACAAAAAGCAGCTGCCCCGGCTGAAGCCCCTACTAAAATTCCTTCTTCTGATGCCAATCGGCGCGCCATTGTTTGTGCCTCTTCATCTTTGACAAGCAAAATATCATCATATACGTTTCGGTTTAAAATACGAGGGATAAATCCTGGTCCAGTGCCTGGAATTTTATGTGGTCCCGGCTGTCCACCTGATAATACAGGAGATCCGTACGGCTCAACTACATAAATATGTAAATTAGGGAACTTTTTCTTCAACTCTTCCCCTGTTCCTGTTACCGTTCCCCCTGTTCCTGCCGTAAGTACAAACGCATCAATTCCTTCTGGAAATGCTTCTATAATTTCAAGCGCTGTACTCGCTCGATGGGCATCTGGATTTGCTTTATTTTCAAATTGCATGGGAATGAAACTATGTGGAATGCTCTCAGCAAGTCGATATGCTTCATCAATAGCCCCTTGCATACGCAAAGATGCAGGAGTTAAGTGCACTTCCGCTCCGTATGCTTTTAATAAATTGACACGTTCCTTTGTCGCATTATCTGGCATCGTAATGATGCAACGATAACCTTTTGCTGCGCATACCATCGCTAACCCAATTCCTGTATTTCCTGATGTTGGCTCAATGATCGTGCTTTGAAAAGGGGCAATTTTCCCTTCTTGTTCTGCTCGCTCAATCATTCGTCTAGCCGCACGATCTTTTACACTTCCACCAGGATTAAACGATTCAAGTTTCATATATACACTTGCACCATTTGGAAAAACGACACGATTGAGCTTCACAATTGGCGTATTTCCAATCAAGTCAATGATAGATCCGCACATTTTCTCTCCTTCTTTCTATGTAAACCTTTTTTCCTATTGTACTACATATAAACATGACAATGGTGTCGAAACGTTTGAAGAAACCGAAAAAATAAGCTAAAATACACATGAGGGTATTTCAATATACATGGAGGCGATGATGTGATGCGAAAATGGTTTTCTTTTTTACTTACATTTCTTTTCATCGTAAGTGGATGTGCACAAGATCGTTATACAAATATTTCTGTCGATGAAGCTGCGCAAATGATGCAAAAAGAAGACGTTGTTGTGCTCGATGTCCGTACAGAAGAGGAATATGCTTCTGGTCATATTCCTGGAGCTATTTTATTACCTTTACAACAACTTCCTGATCGTATGAATGAGCTTAACAAAAACAAGACGTATATTGTCGTTTGTCGTTCAGGTAATCGCTCAGCCCAAGCAAGCGAACTGCTAGTAAAAGAAGGGTTCACAAATATATATAATATGACTGGCGGTATGAACGAATGGAAAGGTGAAGTTGAAAAATAGGAGGGGCTCTCCTATTTTTCAATTAAAAACGATATACGCCTCTCTTTTTCATTCCATATAAGCGCAGCGTTGAATGTGCTTTCTCCCTTTTTAAATCCTTTGATAACGTTCGTTTTTCCTTCTGCTAATAGTTTTTTGACGTTTGTTTGTGAAATAGATTTCCCTAAAATCTTTTTTGAAATGGTAAATGGACACTTTGTTTTCGCATAGTTGATACATCCGTAAAACGAGCCTTTATCCACAACGGAGCCTCCACAAATCTTACATGTTCCAACATTTTTTTCAATCGTTGCTTTTTTCTTTTGCTGAATCGAAGCGGTATCTAGCCCTTCAAATGACCAATGATTTGCCATTTGTACCGCATCGGTCACAATTTTCGCCGCCAATTTTTTCACTTGTTCCATAAATGCTGTGGACGATGCTTTTTCTTCGCCAATTTCACTTAACCGTTGCTCCCATTTTGCGGTCATTTCCGGTGACGCCAAAATGTGCGGGCCGATTGCTTCGATTAATACCTTTCCTTTATCGGTTACATATACTTGATTATTTTTTATCTCAATATAATTTCTCTGTTTTAACGTTGTAATAATGGAGGCGCGAGTAGCTTCTGTCCCGAGTCCTTCTGTTTTTGCTAATACTTTCTCTAATTGCTCGTCATCTAAAAATTTTCCTGCTGTTTTCATTAACGTAATGAGTTCTCCTTCTGTATACCGTTTTGGAGGTTGCGTTTTTCCTTCTTTCACATGCACATCATATACCGTTCCTTTTTCTCCACGTTGTACATTCGGTAAAAGTTCTCCATCATCATCCGGCATAATGAACACAGTCCGCCAGCCTGTTTGTATTTGCTTTTTTCCTTTTGAGATGAAACGAGCGCGCCCATCGACAACAGTTACAATTGTCGTATAGTCAAATATCGCCTCTTCACAATGCGCAGCAATTAATCTTCGAACGATGAGGTCATAAATATTTCGTTCATCATGGCTTAGCTTTGTTAAATCCGGGACTTGTTCGGTCGGAATGATGGCGTAGTGATCCGTCACTTTCTTTTCGTTTACATAACGTTTATTATGTAAAATTGATTTGTGGGAAAGTGGAAAATAGGAAGCATACTCCTCCTTTTGCGAGATCTGCTTTAAAATATAAGGAAATGTTTCCGCTTCTCCTTTTGTCACATATTGTGAATCAGAACGCGGATACGATACATATCCTTTTTGATATAGTTTTTGTAATATATCTAACGTTTTTTGTGGTGAATATTTAAAACGCCTGTTTGCCGTTGCTTGCAATGTTGATAAATTAAATAAAAGCGGCGGTACAAATGTTTTTCGTTCACATGTGACTTCCGCTACTTCTACTTGTTTTTGTTTGCAAAATGTGCACACTTTTTTAGCAAGCTGCTCGTCATATGTGCGGGTTTCATTTTCATGCCACCATTTTCCTTCATATCGCTTTCCATTCACATCAAACGTCGCAACAACTTCCCAAAACGGTTCGGGACGAAATTGCTCAATTTCTTTTTCTCTTCTCACAATAAGAGCGAGCGTAGGCGTTTGTACCCGACCAACAGAAAAGACGTCGTTCATTCCTTTTTGTTTCAATAAAATCGTATACACTCTCGATGCATTTATACCAACAAGCCAATCGGCACATGTTCGCGCATACGCCTCCTCGTATAAAGGACGGGTTTGTTTTTCATCCAATAACTGTCGAAATCCTTGTTCGATCGCTTTCGGTGTGAGCGACGAAATCCAAAGCCGTTTGATCGGTTTTTTTACACCGCTCATGTAGATGATGTTTCGAATGATTAATTCCCCTTCTCTCCCTGCATCACCAGCATGAATAATCCCAGTTACTTCAGGCTTACGAAGCAATTGTTTAATGATCGCAAACTGTTTCCCTTTTTTTCGAGCGATTTCATATTGAAAACGATCCGGAATGATCGGTAACGTATTAAGTGTCCATCGCTTCCATCTTTCTTCATACGTTTCAGGGGAAGCTAATTCAAATAAATGTCCAACTGCCCATGTCATATAGGCCCCCTTTGGAAACAATTCATTTGGTAAAATTTCGATATATCCTTCTTTTTTTTTCGTTTGAAAAATAGATGCTAAAGTTATCCCTTGATCGGGTTTTTCAGCAATAATCACTTTCATTTTTTTCACCTCTTGACGAAAAGAAACCTGCTCAGCTAGCGAGCAGGTTATTTAGCAGTTTCTACTTGATGCTTCTTCCATTGTGCACGCATCACGAGCGACTGGATAATTGAAAAACATCCACCAACGACCCAATATAGCGATAAAGCTGAAGGGACAGAACTTGCCCCCATAAAAATCATCACAGGCATAATATATGACATGATTTTCATTTGTGTCGCCGCTTCTGTTGTTGTGGCAGATGGAGATAAACGCATCGAAATAAAGGTCGTTAAACTTGCTAAGATAGGCATAATGAAATACGGATCACGATGACCAAGTTGCATCCATAAAAATGAATGTAGTTTAATTTCTTCCGTTCGCGAAATCGCGTAATACAACGACATAAAAATAGGCATTTGAATAAAAATCGGCAAGCAACCGCTCATTGGATTGACACCGTGTTTTTGGTATAGCTGCATCATTTCTTGTTGCAGCTTTCGTTGCGCTTCCATATCCGTGCCTTTATATTTTTGTTGAAGCTTTTGGATTTCTGGACGAATGCGTTGCATCGCAATATTTGTCCGAAATTGTTTGATCATAAGCGGAAGCAATCCAAAGCGCACAATCATCGTCAACGCAATAATTGCAAGCCCGTAATTTTCTTGAAATGCGTGTCCAAGCATAAGCAGTAACTTGGACATCGGATAAACAAAATAATGGTCCCATATACCTTGACTATGTTCTGTAATCGGCACATTTCGATTACATGCACTTAACAATAATACAAAAAATAAAACGATCCATTTTCTCACGTTGTAAATCCTCCTTGTTTGTTATTTATTAACAAACAAGGAGCAACCTTCCTTCTTCATCACTCGCATGAGATCGTTCGTTTATTGGAATTTTTCGTTGTTGAAACATAATAAAACGAGTATGAAATAGTATATGTCTATATGCATCGCTTGGCTTTTTTGCACAACCGTTCTCATCGCATGCGACGAATCGTTCAACGAAGATCACATGATTAGCTTGTCGCGTCACATAACACGTCATTGCTACAACAAACACACTTAATAGCGATACATACGTAAACATGTCAAATGAAAACTCAATAAACATGCTCATAGCTCCCCTTCCTCTATCATTATAACACGGAGAGAAGAAAATTACATACGGGAACGAAAATGAGCATTGATTTGTCCTTTTCGCATCGTTTCACGAATTTCTTTCATCATTTCATAACGAATTTCTCTCGTTTGCACTCCTTCCTCACGTTTGTTTGCGATTTCAACAAGCCATTCAACATCAGCAAATGAATATTTTCTCGTCCCTTTGGATCGATCAGGAAAAATAAGTTGCCGTTCTTCATAATAACGAATTTGTCTCGGTGACAAACCTGTTAACTCACTAACAATACCAATGGAAATTACTTTTTTATGTTTATACGAATCCATCTCCATCCCCTCTTATATATGTTATTTTTTATAACACAATTATACACTATTTAAAGGGGTTTTACATATTTTTTTGTTATAAAAATTAACACTTCATCTTTTTGTGTTAGAAAAAGTAACAAAAAGAATGTTCGAAATAAAAAAGATGTATATAATGATCAGTAAAAAGAAGTGGAAGGGAGAGCAAGATGGGGAAACTACTGAAAACAGCCATGGAGCAAAAACAGTTTTATATTGACAAACTTATGAAAGCGGGAGAAATTAATGCATCTCAATTTCATCATTGGACAGTAGCTGAACTTCGCCGCAAATATGAACAATATGAGGAGAGAGCGTATGGAAAAGAAAGCAATTGATCTGGCTAAACAAATTATCGAACTCGATTTACAGCGAGATGCAATGTTTGAACAACTCCTAGAACTTCTCGGCGATCGGGCTCATGAGATATTGAGATTTATACAAAACAAGTATTAAAGGCTCTTGTCACTAGCAAGAGCCTTTAATACTCATATACGTATGGCTGTTCTGGCTCATTCACAACGGTGACACTCGGCTTCGTGATTACAGGGACAAGCCACTGCCTGTACATCGTTTCATCAATTATTCCTTCAACTTTTACCCATGTGTCGTTTTCCCATTTCGCCGCCTGATCCGTTTTTACCAATATCCCATAAACGGTTGCATCAGCTACACAACAAGTTACTCCATACCGTGCAACAACGAACTCATTTGTAGCAAAATCACGCTCTCGAAATACAAACCCTGTAATTTTAATTCTTTTTCCAATCATATCATCAATTTGCTCATTGATGATATTTAATGTTGATACGTACTGATCGTCGGTTACAACAATTGTAGGTTTCTCTAATAAGTTTTTCTTTCGCTGTTCTTCTCTTTGCGCTTCTTTCGTATTTTCATCTTGCATAATGCTTTCAATTTGTTTATCAATATTTTCCATATAGCGTTCTGGATCTTCTAAAAATTGTTCAACGATCTGTTTATTTTCTTCTATTATTTCCCTTCCCCCTAGCTGCACTCCACGTTTAGCCGCAAGTGAACTATCTAATATATAGTTTGAAAACATAAAACCAATAAGCAAAGGAATAAAAAATAACCCGTACATTCGTATGCCTTGTCCAACTGTTTTTGGAGCATAATGCCTATCTTCACAATGATGATGACAACAGCCATTGTCTTCTTTTCTCCATATTTGTATACTTCCAAGTAATAAAAGTGTAAACGTTGCAAAGTAAATGAAGGGTAGCATTTTAGGAGCAATATAGTTTGTAACGTTCCCACTTAATAACAATTTAATAAACAATAAAGCATATCCGCACAATAAAACACCTCGAATCATTCCCTTCCTCCCTTATCCAATAAATTGAAACGTATAAACACTTACATATACAACAATCGTAACGATAACAATAAATCCGACAACGAAGATTCGTCGAAAATACGCAAGCATCATTAACGTATTTTTCAAATCAATCATCGGACCATATATTAAAAATGCTAACAAAGATGCTGAAGTAAATGTTGATGTAAACGATGCGGCAACAAATGCGTCCGCTTCTGAACAAAGAGAAAGCACATAAGCAAATCCCATCATCAAAGCTGGTCCAAGCATTTCATGTTGTCCAATTCCAACTAATATTTCACGATCAATCACGACTTGAAAGAAACTAGCGACAAATGCACCAATAATTAAGTAGCGCCCAACATCAAAAAACTCATCAACCGCATGAGCCAACGTCGCTGTAAATCGATGATTTTCATGATGATGTGCATGCTTAATTGATTTTTTTAAAGGTAAACGATTGCGAAAAACAATATAAATTATTAAACCGATGATAAGAGATGCAACAAATCCGATCCCCATTCGTCCATAAACGATAGATAGATTTGATGAAAACGCATAATACGTAGACGCAAATACAACAGGATTTAAAATTGGCGCTGTCACCATAATCACTACCCCGATATGAAGCGGCATGCCTTTTGAAATGAGCCGACGCACAACAGGAATAATAGCGCATTCACAAATCGGCAACAAAGCGCCAACAATCGTAGCAGGAATAAGCGCAACAATCGGACGTCTCGGAATCCATTTTTGCACCGTCTGTTCCGAAACAAATGTCTGAATAAGCGAAGAAGCAAATACACCTAATAAAATAAACGGAATAGCCTCCAACAAAATACTTAAAAAAATCGTCCCAACTTGCAAAGCAAATGCAGGAATATTGACCTCCCTAACAAGCAAATCACCGAACAAAAATAAAATGATGATGAATATAAAGATTGTCATTGCACTTAAATCATGTTTTTTTCCAAATATACTTTCCATGCCCAACCTCCTTAAAAGTAATGATTCCTATTTTCTTTATATGCCTGTCTATCTTTTAACATACACCTTTTTTCTTGTCAAAATAAAAACTCGAATAGATAAAAGTCCATTCGAGCTATCGAAACACACGTATTTGTTTATTTACTAAAATCGTGATTTCACCTTCCCCAATTTGTTCACCGTCAGCATGCAAAGGCAAAGACGCATGGCTGCGAATATGAATATACTTCCCTTGAAATATATGTACTTCCTTCATTTTGATGTGACCGCCCCAAAAAACCGTCACAAATAACCCGAGCAATTTCATTCTTGACACTCCATCGACAACGACAATATCAAAATGTTGATCATTTGCCTCTGCAAGCGGAGCAATTTTCATCCCCCCGCCATAATACGGGTGATTCGCCACAGTAACAAGCCATGCTCTCGAAAACGCATATTGTTTTTGATCAACAGTCAATTGAACGGCTGTTGGTTGATATGTAAAAAGTTCCTTTAATAAATAAAAAACGTAAACAAACTTCCCTAAATATAATCGATTTAAAATATGTTTCCATTTTGATGCATTCACTTTTCTTGAAATATGTGCATCAAATCCACAACCGACATTGTTAACAAAAACACCTCTTTTTGTGCCTTGAAAAACTCCGATATCATACAAATTATCTCGCTTATGTTCTATGCTTGATAACATATGACCAAACGCTTTGTTCCATTTTGTTGACAGTTTGATCCCGCGAGCAAAATCGTTTCCTGTCCCAGCGGGGATATATCCGACAGCCACATGATCATACATCGCAACACCATTCATCACTTCATGGATCGTTCCATCCCCACCAACAGCAATTAATATAAACGGTTCATGTTTTTGTTCAGCGAATTGTTGCGCTAGTTTCGTTCCATCTCCCTGTTTTTGTGTAAATACAACATGATAATCAATATGACGACGTTGAAGCCTTTGTTCTATTTTACACCATATTTTTTTACACTTTCCATTTTTAGCGGAAGGATTTACAATAAAATATAATACCAAGCCTTCTCCCCCATTCCCTATTTCACCCTTTCCTTTTATTCTAACACGGCATATACATGTATGACATCAATCTTTTCCCTTGACATAATTTTTGAAGCCTTATACAATTAAAAACAAATTGTTGCACCGAACGATTGATAGCAAGCTCGTTTTATTGTTTTGCCTTAGCGTTTTTGACATGATAGCATGGCGAAAACGAAAGGGCCGATGGCGAAACGAGTTAGGCTAAAAATACATCGGTATGTTTCACTTCGTCTATACGTGAGGCATGCCGTTTTTTGTTTCTAAAGGGGGGTCATTGTGAAAACAAAAGGGGAACTAGAGGATCAAATTAGTCGGGCTCTCACCCAATGGGAAAAAGAATATCTAGGCCGCGGTCCACTCTCTGTAAAAACAGATATTTTGCGAAACATGGTTATCGTGCAGTTACGCGGCATTTTAACTCCTGCTGAAAAAGTATTGTGTGAAACAAAGGAAGGGATGTTGTCCATTAAACGCATCCGTTCAGATTTAATTGAGTCAGGTAGTGAACAGTTAAAACAAATGATTTATACATTAACAGGGAAACAAGTAACAAGTATGCATACAGATATTAGTACAAAAACTGGAGAGCGAATGATCGTCTTTTTGTTACAAGAACCAATCGATATACAAGGTTGATCTTTTAAAGGCCCATTGTGGTCAGTAAAAGATAAGCCGGAAATATTTTTCGACCCGATCGAAAAATGTTTCTGGCTTTTTTGTTGAATAAGAGAAATAGAAGGAGAGGATTGTCATGCAAGAAATGATTATCAACAACTTAACATCACCAGCTATTTTATTTTTTATCCTCGGTATTATTGCGGCGCTCGTCAAATCAGATTTAAAATTACCAACGGGATTAAATGAGTCGTTAAGCATTTATTTGTTAATTGCCATCGGTATGAAAGGCGGCATTGAACTTGCGGAACATTCTTTTCGTGAGCTTATTCGCCCATTAGTTGGGACATTATCTCTCGGTATTATCATCCCGATCATTACGTTTGCGGTTTGTCGTCGTCTCGGCATTGATCGTAAAAATGCAACAGGCATTGCAGCAACGTATGGATCAGTCAGTATCGTTACATTTGGTGCCGCGCTTGCTTTTGTCGAACAAGCAAATATTTCGTATGAAAGCTATATGAACGCATTTGTCGTCTTATTAGAGAGTCCCGCAATCATCGTGTCGCTCGTCATATTGAAGTTGCTAGAAAACCGCTCGTATAAGCAAGAAGTGGTATATCGCTTCTCTGCTACATCGGTATACGGACCGATTATTAAGGAAGGGTTATTCGGAAAAAGCGTGTTTTTAATGGTCGGCAGCCTTCTCGTCGGATTAGTTGGTGGAGATCGTGCCCTTACGATTGTTAAACCTTTATTTATTGATTTATATCCGAGTGTGCTCGTCCTTTTTTTACTTGGAATGGGACTAACAGCTGGAAATCAGCTTGCAGCTGTCCGGAAGTATGGAATAAAATTGCTCGCCTTAGGGATTTTCCTACCACCTATATACGGATTTTTAGGTGTTGTCATCGGCTATTATTCAGGGCTATCTTTCGGAGGAACGATTTTACTTAGCGTGCTTGCCGCAAGTGCCTCTTACATTGCAGCTCCAGCCGCGATGCGTGCATCTGTCCCAGAAGCCAACCCCGCCATTTATCTCGGTATGGCACTTGGACTTACGTTTCCATTCAACTTAACGATCGGTATGCCATTATATTACGAAATGGCGAAATGGTTTTATTAAAAAAGCAAGGGCAGCCCCTTGCTTTTTTATTTTTGAATATGCGGTGGTTGTTGTAAATGAGCTGTTGCATAACGAAGAAGAAGCGCAAACTGCTCTTCGTTTATGTCATCTTTCGGAAAAGCCAGCCGCTCATGGTGATCGTCATATACAACAATATGTTCGCTTTTTCGCGGAAATATGCGATAACGATTTGTACGCCGTTCAAAAGTAACTTGTTTTATTTGATGAAGCGGAACTTCCCACATCCCCCAGCGATCAGCATATACCAACTTTTTTGTTGTTAGTACAATTTTCCTATTTCTTTTTCTCCAATCATTAATAATAAAAAACGTTCCTAGTACCGTTAACAAAAAAGACAGCGTATATAAAAATGTACTTTTTGCTTCCAAAGCCATTAGCCAGCGCGAACAAATAAACAAACTCAATACAGCGTAAGATAAAATATTTGTCCAACGAAATGTCCACTGTTGCCGAAATAACGTATGTTCTGTTTGTTGCTCTTGCTTGATTTGCTCAACAAAATACTTTTTATGTTCCTCAATCGAATATTGTTGAAGCAGAATAAATGGAACATACGTATATTCAAACATACTTCTCCTATCTTGACTTTGAACATACACCCCGACCCACGCCACATACTTTTCTTGCTCATCAACATAAGAAAGAAAATAATAGCGAACTTTTTCGTTATGCTCATTTTCCATCTCAATATGATCGATCATTTCTATATCGTTTGGGACAACGTTATATTTATGAGTTAATACATAAAACAAATGGCTTTTTGCAAAATGATTGAGCTTATTTACTTCCATCGGAAACAGCTGCTTTTTTCCGATCCGCTCCATTTCTTCATACAATAAACTTGCACTTTCCATATTATTTGCGCATGCTAAAAGGACATCGTCAGCAACAGTCAGGCGATGTTGCAAAGCTGCCACGATCGCTCGTGCTTGAATGATCGGATCACGAAACGATAAAGCTTCTTGCAACAATGTTGCGATTTCCTCGTTAAAATAAAACTCCATTAAAGAAAGGCATACGTGCATATCAGCTCGAATAGATAAGTAGTTTTCTTTCCAAAACCGGAAAACAAACATCGGACTATAATCAGCATCATATGGCGCATACATTTTTTTCGTTTGGCGATAATGTCGAATAAGTATGGAAACAATTTCGTCCTGTTGCAAATGACAAGCTACTCCTTCACGATGTAAGTGAAGCAATAACCAACAAAAAAGATCTGACGGTAAATAAGCATAATCGCGATCAATAAGCTTTTTAATGACATTCAGTCGATGGCGAAGCTGCTCCCACGGAATTGAAAATGTTTGCTGTTGCAACTCGCTATGAACAATATGATATAATGCCTCATCATATTGTTCATCCCCTAACTCGCATACATATCGAAACGCTATTTCTTTCGCTGCAGGACTGAAGCGCGCAAAATGTTCGAGGATATTTGGAACAAACTGTGCACTTACAAAATATAACGCAAACTGCAGCACATGATAGCTCGGATCATCCCACTCATCAACAGGATCTGGAAACACCTCTGTTGCATACGCAATCATTTTTCGAATAAAAGCAGGTTGAAGTTCTATTTCTTCTTCTGACAATTGTTCAAGTGCACATAAAGCTTGATATCGCCTTTGTGGATCATGATGTTTTAAATCGCGCATGATTTGCTTTAGTTGTAAATCAACAGCTGCCAATCTATACACCCCAATGACATCATTTGTTAGCTTTTTTATATTTTATAACGAGAAATGATTAGCGACAATATAAAGATTATGCTATTGTTAATGTTGCAAAATGAAAAAGAAGGTGTGAACGATGAATCGTTATATCGTCATTGGTGCTGGAATTGTTGGCGCTTCTATTGCCTTTCATCTAGCAAAAGAAAAAATACACGTCATTTTAATTGATCGCGAAGATCAAGGACAAGCAACGAAAGCAGCAGCAGGAATTATTTGCCCATGGACATCGCAACGGCGAAATAAAAAATGGTACGCTCTCGCAAAAGGCGGAGCGGCATTTTATCCACAGTTAATTGAACAATTACAAGCATACGGTCACCAAACAGGGTATAAACGTGTCGGGGCAATTTGCTTACATCATGATTTTGATAAATTACAAAGTATGGAAGAACGCGTGTATAAACGACGGGAAGAAGCTCCTGAAATTGGAGAAATTACTCGCTTGTCCCCAAAAGAAGTAAAAACACGATTTCCTGTGTTAAGTAGCGAGTACGAAGCGTTATATGTGAGCGGAGCGGCCCGAGTGGACGGGGAAGCGTTGCGACGTTCTCTTATTCATGCTGCCATCCAATTAGGGGCAGCATATATAAAAGGAAGCGCCACCCTTTTGCACGAGAATGAGCGAGTTATTGGTGCCATGGTAGCAAACGATCGTTATGAGGCGGATGCAGTCATTGTTGCAGCAGGTGTTTGGGCAAAATCATTACTTTTGCCACTAGGTATTGATTTTCTCATCACACCACAGCGAGCGCAAATTGTCCACCTACAGCACCCTAAACAGCATACCGATCATTGGCCTGTCGTCATGCCACCAAACAATCAATATTTACTTGCCTTTCCGAACGGAAAAATAGTTGTTGGAGCTACACATGAAGACGGTGTTGGTATTGACTGTCGTGTAACTGCCGGTGGGTTATACGAAGTGTTACATAAAGCATTAACCATCGCTCCTCACTTAGCGGATTGGACTCATGCGGAAACACGCGTTGGCTTCCGTCCTCATGCCCCAAACTTTTTGCCTGTATTCGGGGCAGTACCACAGATCGAAGGTCTTTACGTAGCAAATGGTCTTGGCGCATCCGGCTTGACTGCCGGTCCATATGTTGGGGCGGAGCTTACGAAAATCATTCTTAGACAATCTACTTCATTACAACAAAACGACTACGATGTTGCCCAAGCCATTCAATTTCTTTAATAAATGCATATAATAACAACAAAAACGGAGGTTCACTAATGAACAAATGGGCTTTTGTTTCTGATTTTGACGGAACAATCTCGAATAAAGACTTTTACTGGATTGTTATTGAGAAATATTTTCCAGAAGGTGAGCAATTATTCCAACAATGGCGTGCCGGAAAAATAAAAGATATCGACTTTCTAAGCACCGTATTTACATCCATTCATCAAGATGAAGAAAAAATCATTGAAGATATTCACCATATTCCGATTGATGAAACGGTCTTACCTTTTATCAAACGTGTCCAACAAAGCGAAGGTGATTTTTATGTATTAAGCGCGGGAACCGATTATTATATTCGCCATCTTTTAAAAAAGTACGATATACGTGGCGTTGACATTTTTTCTAACGAAGGATATTATCATGACAAAAATATTCATATGCGCATTGATCCGAATCATATTCATTATTCGGAAATATATGGCATTGATAAATCAAGCGTCATTCGTACATTAAAACAGACGTATGAAACGGTTTATTTCATCGGCGATAGTGAACCCGATGTTCACGCAGCAAAAGTAGCCGATATAACATTTGCGAAAGGCACTTTACAATCATTGTTGCACGAGCAACATATTCCTTTTGTTCCTGTGGACACGTTTGCAGATGTTGAACGTTATTTACGAGAAAAAGGAGTATTGAAATGAACATCCCAATTCCATCCATTCTTGAAATTGGTGAAAATGTCATTTCACGTATAGATGAAATGATGCGAACGTATCGTTTTTCGAAAGCTGTTATATTATTTGATGATTTTACTTATCAAGCGTACGAGCAAGAGATAAAACAAACGATCTCGTCCATTTCCGTTCATACCGTCTGTTTACCTCCACAGCTTGATATCGTTGACATTATGAGAAAAGCGTTTGAGCTTCCTCATTGTGACGTGATGATGGCGATGGGTGGTGGCGCGGTCATTGACTGCGGCAAATATATGGCATTTTTACGACAAGTGCCGTTCATTAGCATTCCGACGTCCGCATCGAATGATGGGTTTGCAAGCACGAACTGCTCGTTGCTTGTTCACGGTAAAAAAACAACCGTTCCCGCCAAAGTGCCATTCGGCATTTTAGCTGACTTAAACATCATTCAGCAAGCTCCTGAGCGCTTTATTTTAGCGGGCGTGGGCGATTTAATGTCCAACATTACAGCGCTGTACGACTGGGAGTTCGAACAAAGCCACGGAGTTAGTCGCGTGAACGCTTTTGCTGCGATGATTAGCAAAAAAGCAGTCAATAGCTTTATTCGAACGCCAATGCAAAATATTAAGCATCCTATTTTTCTAAAGGAACTAATTAGCTCTTTAACGATGAGCGGCATTTCAACGGTTATTAGTGGGAATAGCGCGCCAATTAGTGGATCTGAGCATTTAATCTCCCATGCGCTTGATAAAATCAGTTCATCGCCACATATGCACGGCATTCAAGTTGGGATCGCTACGTATATCATGGCTCACGTCCAACAGCATCGAGCTGAACGCATCACAAAAGTGTTTACACGGACCGGATTTTTTGACTACGTCAAAACATTACAACTAAATAAGGAAGAGTATCGCCAGGCCATCAACATTGCACCAACGATCAAGCCAAATCGTTATACGTATATTCACGATGAACAATATCGAAAGCGTGCAATCGAACTTCTTGATAAAGACCCTATTTTACAAGAGATTTTTACATAGCACACATATTTCATTGCGAAACCGCCTACCCTACTGTTTGAGGAGGTGGTGCGGTTGAATCAAACGTTAGCGTATTTACGCGAAGCATTAGCAAACTATGCTGACCGTCATCACGCGGTAGCCATTCATTTATATAAAAAGCTGATAAGTAAACCGTACAAAAATGAAGAACAATTCGTCCGCGACTTATCACAAAAAGAAGCAGCATTTTTAGATCGCATGTTGCGCCAAGAAATGAAATATGCAAAAGAAGAACAAGACGATGTTCGCATACATCATTTAAATGAAATATACGAGCAACTCATTTAAATAAAAAGGTCTTGCGCCCATTTAAGCGCTAGACCTTTTTATTTGTTTCATCCATAAAAAAACGAAACAAATAGTCCATGTCAAACAAGTCATCTGGATAGTCAATCCCGACATTTTCCCCTTCATAGACGAGCGTTTGAATTAAATCATGAAGCGCTTCGACATAAAATTCATATAAAAATTCATAACTAAACGGTTCGTCAGGCATATAAGATTCGGCACATACGTTTGGGGAACAGTAGTTTAAATACGTACGACATGGTATGGGTCTTACTTCATAAACAAAACATGTATTTGTTTCACGATTTAAAAATATACACGGCAATTGTTCTTTCATGTATATTTCTTTAAAACGCTGATCTTCTGTAAAATCTAACATGTTCACTCGCTTTATTTTATCAGCATAATGTTTACCATACCATTGTATATGTTGATCAATCCGCTCCTGTTCCTTTTTAGGTAGCTCAGCAATTTTCATCATCATCCACTTCGCTTCTGCTCTCGTTGTAATGATTGGAAAGTAACAACAGTATGCACATCCTTTCGTACAAGTTGGACGAATATTTACTTTGCGCTCAATCGTATGAATGTGCTCATCAACAAGAAAAAGCAATTTTTTAAAGGCTGAGAACATAAACTCCTTCCCGTTTTCTCCTTCGTACCGTTCCAACCACATATCGACTGCATCAACGAACGCTTGTCCATTCGGCATATGCTTTTCATTAATTTGTTTACAAACTCGTACAATTTGTTCATATGTTAAAGGCATGTTGATCCCCCTTACTGTCTCGGTGCCCAAAGCATGACTGCCACACCGACTAAACATATAACGCCTCCAATCCAATCATACAAATCTGGCGTTTTTTTGTCGATCCCCCATCCCCACAGCAAAGATAAAATAATAAAAACCCCTCCATATGCCGCATACACTCGCCCGAACGATGGAAACGATTGAAACGTCGCAATGACACCGTATAATGCTAAACATATTCCGCCAGCAATTCCGTACATGGCTTGCTTTCCTTCACGCAGCCAAAGCCATATAAGATACCCTCCACCGATTTCTGCAAGACCTGCCAATAAAAATAAAACAATTGCGCTCATCCACTTTCTCCTTTCCACTGTTCGTAATCGATGTTTGAATTTTATAATAATTTGTCATCTATCACAAATTTTTTATAAAAAAATAAAGAGGCGTTTAGCACCTCTTTATTTTATGATCCCTATCACTTCATCAACAGATAACAGCTTTCCTGTTGATACAACTTTTTCATTTACTACAAGTGCCGGTGTGCTCATTACCCCATAACTCATAATTTTTGCGATGTCCTCTACTTTTTCTACTTGTGCATCTACTTGTAATTGGGCAAGCGCCATTCGCACGTTTTGTTCAAGCTCGCGGCATTTTTTGCATCCTGTTCCTAACACTTTAATAATCATGTTCTCATCCTCCTACAATATCGCATTAAATATATAGCCAATGGCAATAATGCCAACGGTTGCAATAAGGACAAATATACCAATGAGTTGCGGTTTCATCACTTTGCGAAGCAACACCATCTCTGGAAACGATAATGCTGTCATCGCCATCATAAAAGAAAGCGCCGTTCCCGGTGCCATTCCTTTCCCTATTAACGCTTCAATCATCGGAAGTGAGCCAACTGCATTCGAGTATAGTGGCACACCAAGAATAACCGCAACCGGAACGGCCAATATGCTTTCTTTTCCAGCATAACGAATGAGTAAATCTTCCGGAACATAGCCATGAATCCATGCTCCGATTCCGATTCCGATAAACAAAAATACCCATATTTTTTTTACCGTATCCGTGACATTCGTTTTCGCATAAGCGAGTCGCTCACGCATAGTCATCTGTTGAACGACAGATTGTCCTAATTTAATACTAAACACGTATGATTCAATGTATTTCTCTAAGTTTAATTTTCCAATTATCAAACCAGCAACAATTGCCAATAACACACCGAACAAAACGTATAAAACGGCAATTTTCCATCCAAAAATTGAAAATAGTATAACGAGTGACACTTCATTGACAATCGGCGACGAAATTAAAAAGGTAAATGTGACCCCAAGTGGAATCCCGGCTTCAACAAATCCGATAAAAAGTGGAACGGTTGAGCACGAACAAAATGGCGATACGACGCCAAGCAAGGCTGCTAACACACTTGCAACTCCTTTTTTCTTCCCACTAATCCACTGCTTTACTTTTTCAGGTGGAAAAAAGCTACGGACAAACGAAATAACGAATACCATAACAGACAATAAAGCGATAATTTTTAGTGTATCATAAATGAAAAAATGAAGTGCCCCACCAAGTTTTGACGTGAGTGATAACCCGAACACATCTTTAACTAACCAATCTGCAAATGCTCTAAACATGAACATCTCTTCTTTCTTGAATGAGCGGCATGACCGCCTCTCGATTTAGCCGATAAATTGTAAATTTTCCTTGCTTATATACATGGACTACTTTTCCCCGTTCAAGTAATTTCAAATGATGTGTAACGGTTGATGGAGGTAGCTGCAACCCTGCTGTAATCTCACACATGCATAAATCTGTATGCATTAACATGCCAACAATACGTAAACGTGTTTCATCACCGAGCGCTTTAAACAATTGCGCACGGTCTTTGATAAGTTGATCATCCTGAAAAAAAGGAAAAGTTCGCTTCGCTTTTTCAATCACGTCGTTTATTTCGCTTTCATCTTTCAATTGCCAATCCTTTTTCATCATTCGTTCACTCCCCTCCTCTTTATTAATTATAAAACTATTTTTCTAGTTTTATAGTTTTAATTTGTGAACATTTTTTGTTGTTTTTTAACCACTTTTTATATGAATAGAAAAAGGTATCCGTTACAGACACCTTTTTCTATTCTTCTTTTCGCCCAATCGGCAAGCTGATGACAAACGTCGTTCCTTTCTCTGAACTGTCATGAAGCGCAATCGTTCCGCCATGGTTTTCAATAATTCGCTTCACAATCGTTAACCCTAAGCCTGTGCCCGATGATTTCGTTGTCATAAACGGTTCAAAAATCGTCTTTTGCATCTCTTTTGGAATTCCGCGACCGGAGTCGTAAATATACATATTGTACGTCTCATTCACATCGGAATACATGCAAATCGTGCCGTTTTCTTCAATAGCTTCGATGCTGTTGTGCAGTAAATTGTATAACACTTGCATCATTTGTTTCGGATCGATCCATAACAGAACCCGATCCAGACGAACGTGAACAGCGATTTTTTTTGTTTCACATGTGTGCTGCAGCAAAGAAAGAAGATCTTGAACGATCGTTTCCATGTACGTCTCTTTTAACATCGGTGCGCTCGGCTTTGCAATGAGAAGCATATCTTCGACAATCGCATTAATGCGGTCAATTTCTTTTAATAAAAGCGGAATGTGATATTGTTCGCGCTCGTTTTCCGCTAAATTTTCGTTCATAAACGCTAAAAAGCCATGAATGACCGTAAGCGGATTGCGAATTTCATGCGCCGCTTTCGCCGCCATCTCCCCAACTAACGCCAACTTTTCCGATTGATGCATGCGTCTTGTCAGTTCCTCGATTTCGGTGATGTCGAGAAAGAAAATTGTACGTCCTGCCGTTTCGCTATACAAATTAAGCAACCTCGATTGCGACACTAAAAATATTTTTTTCTCTCCATCTCTTTCATACGAAACTTTAACTTGCTGAAACGGATCGCGACGCATGAAAAGTTCCCAAAACAAAACATTATGTTCACTTTGTCTTTCTTGCTCGATCATTTGTTTAATTTCTTTTTTATCTAAATCGAGCAACGTAGCGGCGGAATTGTTAATGAAAAGATTCGACTTTGAATTATCAATTGTAATCAAACCAATAGGCAATGAATTGAGCAGTTGCTCAATATATACTTTATCATCCTCTAGTTTCTCATATAAGCGAGAATACTGTCGAAAAGTTGAAGAAAGCAATAGCATAATAAATGTGTACAAAAATAAACCAAAGAATGAATCAAACTTAAAAAGAATGGCTAGGATGAGAGATACTACAAATGTAACGGCATAAATATATACAACTTCTTTTACTGTATGAATCAATACAACAGAGAAATTCTTGGATGAATGAAGCGAAAAATATATAGCCATAAGTACAGCGTTTAAAATAAAATAAGTAAGAAAGCAGAATATATAGGCAAAAAAGTATTCGAAAGATATTTCCCCAACTACTCCACCAAAAATGATATAAACATAATAAGCGCTACAGATCATAATGGCGTAGACCGCAAAATTAAATACATGTTTCCACCAAACCATTTTTTGAAGATGGGTAAAATATACAATAATCCCCCCTAATATTAAGACAGCTAAGGTATATTTCAATCCAAAAACAAAAAGCAGAGACAAATAAATCGAGGATTCCAATGTAAACGAATTACCACTAGGTGGGAGACATATTAAATATCGATCTAACAATGCTACCGAACCAGCAAATAACAGTAACAACAACCATTGTTGTACTACATTCACATCTGAAAATGGCCATATATAGAGAAATAATGCACATCCAATCAAAGAGATGAGCGTCACATATAGCGTAAATAATCGTTTCATAAAATGTATTCACCTATCATGTACAGTTTTGACTCTATCATTCTATTGTAGATAACGACAATAAGCAATAAAGGATTTTTCTTCGTTCCTCTATTCAACAAAATCAATCGTACGATATAATAAGGAAAATGACAAAGGAGTGACAGCGATGATAAAACTTCCTGAGAGTCGGTCAAGACAGTGGTATGGCGTCTCCATTTTTTTATTTTTCCTCTTGTTTTGCATGTTGATCGCATCTCGTTTATTGCTGAATGTGGGATTGGACGATAAGCAGCTCGTTGGTTTTGGGATTATTTCCTTTATTTTATCATGTATCATTGGAATAAGTGGTTTTTTCGGTAAAAAAACGTTTGTCGTCGTATGCTCTTCTTTCTTTACTATCGGAATCGTTTATGTTTTGTTTATTTCGTTTACCCGTATGCACGATGGATGGAGTGATCTGACAAGCATCATTTCTTTTCTCGTTATTTCAGCGTTCGGTATAGTGGTTGGAATCATTGCCGAAATGATTCGCACTCTTTTTAAAAAGAAGTCGATGTAAAAGAGCCATCTGCGTCAAGATGGCTCTTTTATATGAGTCATTTGTTTTTTGATTTCTGCAACAAGCGGATGATCGGATGAAAGTTGAGCGTACTTTTCAAGCGCTCCCTCTACTCCGCTTTCTTTTATCGTTTGTTGAAGTTGTACCGCTTCTGCATCCCCTTCATAATCAAACAGCAACAATGCTGCGATTCCTTTCGCTAAAGATGTAGGCACTTCCCCGAAGCATTCGTAATATGTCATCGCCGGACGAATAAGTCGATCGTTCGGTCCGAGTTTACGAATTGGAGAACGAGCCACCCGTATCACTTCATCCGTCATGGAAGGATTGATAAACCGTTGAACAATTTTTTCAATATATGCTTGATGTTCAACTTCATCCCAACCATATTGATGAACAAGTACTCGTCCTGACTCACGTAAAGCATTTGTCACATCTTCAAAAATATTACTGTCCGCCATTGCTTCATGAATTGTCTCATATTTTTTATGATATCCTAAGTAAGCAACAATCGCATGTCCTGTATTGACAGTAAATAACTTTCTTTCGATGTATGGTTGTAAATCCTCAACGAAATGTACCCCAATAATGTGTGGAATATCTCCAATTACTTCTTTCGTCTCAATAACCCATTCAAAAAATGGTTCAACGACAACAGTTAACGGATCTTCATGGGTTTGGTTTGGAACGATACGATCAACCGCACAGTTTAAAAACGCACATTTGTCTTTTAAAGACGCTTGCCCTTGTTCTGATAAGTGTTCCCATACATATTTCTTTAAATGTTCACTGCCACCAATCATGTTTTCGCAAGCGATAATATGCACAGGATGATCTGTTAATCGCTTCTTTAATCCTTCCGCAATCGTCTGTGAAATAAGCGGTAATACGTTTGGACCAACAGCTGTTGTTACTAAATCAGCACGCGCAATATGATCAATGATTTCACTTTGTTGATGTTGACTATGCAATGCCGATACGTTGCGAACAATTTGTTTTTCTGTCGTCTCTCCCGCGATGATCACTTCATATTGTCCTTTTTGTTGAAGCGCTTGTACAACTTTATCGTTTACATCAACAAACACCACATCGTATTCTGACTGTGACAACAAACTGCCGATAAATCCTCGCCCTATATTCCCTGCGCCAAAATGAACCGCTAACATATTATTTCACCTCATTTAATAATTGCAAAATTTCGTCTTCCGTCGTTGCTGCAATCATTTTTTGAATATTTTCTTCCTCTGAGCACACGATTGCCACTTTCGACAAAATTTCTAAATGCTCATTATCTTTCCCCGCAATACCGATTAAAATTTTCACGATATTTCCTGCTCCAAAATCAACCCCATTCGGCACTTGCACGATCGACAAACCTGCTTGTTTCACAAGTTTTTTTGCATCTTCTGTACCATGTGGAATGGCTACAAAATTCCCCATATATGTCGATGTTAACGCTTCTCGTTCAAACATTTTATCAATATAAAACTCCTCTACATATCCCTGTTCCACTAAAATACGTCCTGCTAATCGAATCGCTTTTTCTTTCGTTTTTACGTCTGCACCTAGTACGATATTTTCCTTCTTTAATACTGTCACTGTAATTCACTCCTTGTGCTGTTGAATTTGTTCGTAAAAAAATTTCTCTAATTGTGCACTGAAAAACGTATAAATTTGTTCTTTACTTCCTTTTGAAAACAATTGTATACTTTCTTCATCTTTAATGATGAGCGAGCTAACATGACTAAGCACTTGCAACATATCATCTTGTGCATTTTTTGGCGCTAACAACAACAAAAGACGATTCAACGTCATCGGCTGTTGATCCATCCCCATGATCGTTTGTGGGTGTACTAGTGTATACATCGTAAAAGATGGTTGTAAAACATCTTCGCTCCGCGTGTGATACAGCGCTAAAGTCGTATTCGGAATTCCTAATCCACCGACTTGCTCCCGTCTTAACAATTCTTCAACCACTCGCTCTTTGCTACAAATAACACCTTGTTGTTCAAGTTGTGTACATGCATCTATTAACGCTTCTTGAAGCGAGTGAGAGGATAAATCCCGCATGGAAAAACCGTTTAATAACTGAACAATTGTTTCACTCACGACATGAATCGAACGAATTTTTTCAATCCCTTTTTTCGATGCATTCACCTTTTGAGAACGGATAGAAAACGTTTTTGTTTTTAAAAACTGTCGAATCGCAGCAACTTCTTCTTCTGGCAACATCGGATTTACGAGAAAATATGGTTGAGACGTATGAATCGGAACTGTTGATACAATAAGGTCATATTCGTTGACATCAATGTGTCGCATGTCAAAAAATGACTTTTGTTCAATATGAGAAATATCTGGTATTTCCTTTTCCAGACGGGTAGCTAATATTTTTGCTGTCCCAATTCCACTTGAACAAATAACAAGCGCTCGCACTCCTTGTTTATCACGCAATAGCGCTGATGCAAAATGAAGCACCAAATAACCAATTTCTTCTTTCGGCACAACGATATCTGAAAATACGTGACGCACACCTTGTTGCACAATATGAAATAACTCGCTATAATCTTGCATAATTTTATGAAGCAATGGATTCGTAATTCCCATATGATGCTGAATGCGATATAAAGCTGGTTTTAAGTGAACGATTAAATCTTCATACAATGGATAGTCGTCTGTTAAGTCGACTCCTATTTGGTCGCTTACAAAACGTATGAGTTCTTGCGTTTTCATTGCGATTTCTAAACTCGCTTCCTCTAGCATATATCCGCGACGAGTCCGTAATTTTGCCCCCATTAAATGCATCGTAATGTAACCAATTTCTTCTTTAGGGATGACAAGATGAAACACTTCTTCCAGCCTTTTTGCGATTTTTTCCGCTGTTTCGTATTCTTTCGTCATGCCAATTGTTTGGAAATGTTGCGCATCAAAATGAATCGCTTCTCCTTGCATAATGCGTTCAATTGCTAGCGCAAGATGAATGACGAGCGCAATGTACGAGCTATCGGCAATTGTAAATGGGAGATGTTCTTTCATCGCTTCAATTTGTTGTTCAATCATAAACAACTTTTTCTTGTCGACAAGTCCAAGCAGTTTCTCAGTTACTGTATTTACAAGATCTGATGATTTTTTTTGAATCGATTCTTTCATGAATGAGAAAAACTGCGACTCATCAAAATGTTCAAATAACAGTTCGCTCATCATTTTACGTTTCGCCGCTTCAGAACCGCATATTTCTACTCCGTATCCTCTTTTACGAACAAGGGAAAGTCCATGTTTTTCAACTTTTTCTTCAATTTTGTCTAAATCGTTGCTGATGGTGGCGACCGTTACGTTCAAATCATTTGCAAGAGAAATTAATTTCACAGGCTCGCCTGATTCCAACAAAGCAATTAAAATCATCGTTTGCCGCTCTTCAGGTGTATATTCCGTATGGGATAAACGAAATACATGCATTTGTAACTGGTGCTTTTTTTCTTCCTCACCGACAATTTGAATGCCGACACCTGCTTTTTTGATTAGTTGCAAATTATACGCTTCAACAACTTGCTCGACACCTTTTAAATCACGATGAACCGTCCGCTCACTGACATCTAATTGCTTTGCCACATCTGCTACAGTAATACCTTTCCGATGAGTTAATAAAAGATCTAATATTTTTCCTTCTCTCGCTGATATATACACATTCTCACCTCCCTTAGTCAGCAACGATTGTTGACAATTTTAAAAAACATGCTTACTTTCCAAGAAAAATTCTACCGCTACTTTCTTTATATCACAACAAATAGAAAGCGCTTTTTCGTCATTTCAAATGTTGACATTTTTTAAATATGAAACAAAAAGGTAAGCAGATCACTTACCTTTTTGTTTGTTCATTCATTATTCATTTTTTAACATCTCAATTAACTCGTCATATTTTGGGCTGTTTAAAAAGTTTTCAACAGATACGTGATATGCATTTGGTAATTTTTCTTTTGCACGATCTGTTAAATTTTGATGCGTAATCACAACGTCTGCATCAGCTGGTAACTGATTAATTGCTGTGTTTGTTACCTCAATATCAAGACCCGCTTTTTGTACTTTGTTTCTCATGATAGAAGCACCCATGGCACTTGAACCCATTCCTGCATCACAAGCAAAAACAATTTTCTTTACTTGCTTTGGAGCTGCTGTGCTCAATGCAGAGGCAACACTGCTTTTCTTTCCTTTTAATTGTTGCATTTGCTCTGTTGCTTGTTCTAAATCGCTCTCTTCTTGCTTTGATGTTTTTAAGAAGAATGATGCCACTAAGAAAGAGACAACAGCTGCAACGATTACCCCAGCAAGCACGCCTAAGTAATGACCACGTGGTGTCATAGCAAGTAGTGCAAAAATACTTCCTGGCGATGGCACAGCAACAAGACCTGCATTAAATAATGTGAATGTAAATACTCCGCTCACACCGCCGGCAATTGCTGCCAAAATTAATACTGGACGCATTAAAATATATGGGAAGTAAATTTCGTGAATTCCTCCAAGGAAGTGGATGATCACAGCACCTGGAGCAGATTGTTTCGCCATTCCTTTACCAAATAACCAATAAGCAAGTAAAATACCAAGACCTGGACCTGGGTTTGTTTCAAGCAAGAATAAAATCGACTTTCCTGTTTTTGCTGCTTGTTCAACACCAAGTGGACTTAAAATACCGTGGTTAATCGCATTGTTTAAAAATAATACTTTGGCTGGCTCAATAAAGATGTTGGCTAAAGGTAATAATTTTGCATGAACGATTGCTTCTACACCTGCTGCCAATGTTTTGTTTAATCCTAAAACAACCGGTCCAATTCCTTTAAAGGCAACTAGTGTAAGCAATCCGCCAATAATACCTGCCGAAAAGTTGTTCACTAACATTTCAAAACCTTGTTTGACTTTTCCGTGGAATAGCTTGTCAAACTGTTTGATCGCATATCCGCCAAGCGGTCCCATAATCATTGCACCTAAAAACATTGGGATGTCTGAACCGACAATGACCCCCATCGTTGCTGTTGCACCGACAACACCACCGCGAACATCATAAATCATTTTTCCGCCTGTATAACCAATTAATAACGGTAATAAGTACGTAATCATCGGTCCAACTAATTTAGCAAATGTTTCATTTGGTAACCAACCTGTTGGAATAAATAGCGCAGTAATAATTCCCCACGCAATAAATGCTCCGATATTTGGCATAATCATTCCGCTTAAATAACTGCCAAAACGTTGCACCTTCACACGAAAACCTGTTTGATTTTCCATGTTTTTTCCTCCTTTTGATTTGTTCTTGCTATAGCTTTATATTAAAGCGCTTACAGATTGTATTCAATTTAAAGTAAATATCATTTTGTCTGTCACAATCTTGTCATTTTTTAAAAGAAAAAAGAGGAAAAAACATTTCTCAACCATTCCCATCTTTAGTTTGCCACATCATCGTAAAAACTAATGGTGCATGACCATGAAATACGCCAAGGAGGGGTGCACAAATGATAACAAAGCTAACGAAGTCTATTGCCGCTTTAAGCTTGCTTGCTGTTGTTGGTTGTAACAATGCAATGGATATGAACAATCGTTCCAACATTTCTGCTTTGCATACAACGCTATCAAGCGATCAATATCCGCATACAAAGGCTATATTGATCCAAGATGCTCGTTATAAATTTGTTCCAATCGATCCAAAGGATGCTGCAAATTTACGTACGCAAATTGAACGATCGTTAATGGAACAACAAAGAATGTATATGCAGCCAAGACCTTATACGCAAGCACCAAATGCATATCAACGTCCAAATCAAGCAACGCCGACACAACCGAACAGACAAACACAACAACCAATACAGCAACAACCAAGACAAACAACACCAACAACGAGCATTAGCCAATATGCACAACAAGTCATTGATTTAACAAATAGAGAACGTGCTCGGGCGGGGTTACCAGCTTTACGTGCTGATGCGCAACTTAGCTCCGTTGCTCAGAAAAAATCGGAAGATATGCGAAAAAATAATTATTTTTCACATACAAGCCCAACATACGGTTCCCCTTTTGATATGATGCGCGACTTTGGCGTTTCTTATCGAACAGCTGGGGAAAACATCGCCAAAGGGCAACGAACACCGCAAGAAGTGGTCAATGCTTGGATGAATAGCCCGGGACACCGCGCGAACATTTTAAATCGAAACTTTACACATATCGGTGTCGGATTTGACGGGAATGGAAACTATTGGACACAAATGTTTATCGGGAAGTAAAGTTTCCTTTGCCTCTGTAAAAGGAAATGGAGTTTAACACTAACCATGACAACACAAAAAACCACCGTCCCAATACAAGACGGTGGTGGTTTTTTATGCTTACTGTTCAGACACTTTTTCTAACAACGCATCTCCTGTTTTACTCACACGTACATACGCAAAACGAGCACTTTGTTGCATATCTCCTCCTGTTTTTTCAGGGACAAAATACGTTTCAATTCCATAAATGATTGTATTTCCGTATATATTTCCGTTTACTAAGACATCCCCTTCTTGATGCACATCCGAATTTCGTTTTTTCCCATTTAGCGAATAAATGCCAACTAATCGATGAACTCCAGTTTCGTCTTTCCGTAAAATGACTTGTGCTTTTCCCCACTCATTCATCCCCTCGATTGTTGAAATTTCGTATTGGAGACGTACATAATCCCCTTGAATGAGTGAACGTGGGTCAATTGGTTCTAGTTGCAACTTAATTTGTTGACCATATCGAATATGTTGTTCTTTATCGAACGTCACATAAGTGATAAAAACGACTTGTAGCATGATGACGACGAGAAGCGGTAACCATTTTTGTCCATAGGAAGATAATGAAACGGATTTTCTTTTTTGTACGACCAAAGCAACGATAAACAAACATATTCCAACAATCGCCAATGTTATGGATTTGTGCAATAAATCCCATACCCATTCATAATACTTTAATGCTAAAAACAAAAAAGTATATAACCAAGCAATTGATTGTTCTTTTTCATTTGTACGGAAAAAGAGAACAAACGCAACAAAGCTAAGAAACAGTATATTCCATCCAACATACGCCCAATCTACCACAACTAAATCAGCACTCGTCAATAAAAGAAGGGTAGTGAATGAAAAAACGAGGAACAGAAGTCGCTCATACATATGTTTTGTAACCCAATAAATCACTCCGTAAAAAACAAATATGGTAAATAACGTGAAACGAACGTCGCTCCATTCATCAAGCATCATCATAGCAGCATAAAGCGAAACAGCGATATTCGTCATCGTTCGCACACCTGCTGGCATACGCCACGTAACAATAAATAATACAGCGACATATATACTGATCACGATAAAGGAAACATTTGTTACACTAAACGCACCGAGCATATATCCAATTGCAAGCAACGTATAGCGAACAACATCATTCCATCTCTTCCACAACAATCCCGAAGCAACAAATAAGAAAATAGATATACTGAACAACCAATAAGGGGAAAATACATCAAACCAAAATGATAGTAACTGCATAATACTTCCAATCGCAATGACGGAAGCAACCCCTGTGACAATGATTTGAAAAGCAACAAGGAAAAATTTTTCTACTTTTCCGTTGCTTCGCCTTTTCATCCAGCGAAGTACATAAATGCCTATATAAACGATGATAGCAGCTAATACAAGCCCAAATATATACCAATTACCACCAAAATGCCGCTCAACAAAGCGAAAATATTGCACGATCCAAAACATACCTGTGAACAACACAGTACATATAAAATACGGTTGTTTTTTTACATACATTAAAAACACAACAAGAATAACAGCATATGCGTATGACCAAAAATGAAACTGATCAGTGGAAATTCCTTGTACAAATATAACGAATAACCAACCGTGCATGGCTATGTAAGCTAAATTAGAAACAATCGATGGGCGCCCAAGAAACGAAATGATTCCGTTAACTACGGCAAAAAGCAGCAAAAGAAAAAACGATGTCCATTCTCCTCGTTCAATTTGATAAGAAGACGGGAAGTAGTAAAACCAAAATGTAAGCTGCAACAACCCGAAGCTAAATATCGAAAGAAATCGATAGCGAGTAAACCATGCCAAAATGGCAGTAGGAATGAACCAAATAAAAAACAATAAAAAACTATCGGCGTGTGAATTATACACTTGCCCAATTAATGCAACACAAATCCCGAACGTAATCGCTCCAAAAATAAACAACCATTTACTTAAAAAATGTTGACGAAAAACCGTTGCGCTCATCGCGTAAAACAATACCATAAACCCAGCACCAATACTAACTTTCGTTAATCGTCCAAGTTCAGGCCAATTTGAAGCGAAAAAATAAACGAGCGCGGCAACAAAAAACAAAAGTCCTAACAAATATGTTGTTTTCACAACACGTTGTGCCATAAAGTGGCCTCCTTAAACATCCTTTTTAACATTATACTATGACTAGAGGCCAGACGTATACATCATTCATCGACATCCAAGCCGTTCTGAAATTTGCTTGCCGATTTTTTTCATTTGTACATGAAGTTGTTCCAGCCGTTCGTCTGTCATCCGAATCGTCGGGCCAGAAACGCTGACCGCTGCAACAACTTGTTTTGTATGATCAAAAATGGGCACCGCTATGCAACGGATGCCGTACTCGTTTTCCTCTAAATCGAGCGCATAACCGAGCTCGCGAACGCGCTCTAACTCATGAAAAAACATATGTTGATCTGTAATCGTATAGTCCGTATGTGGCGGCAATCCTTTTCTTTCTAAAATGTCCATAACGACATGCTTTGGTAAGTGCGCTAAAATTGCTTTACCAACAGCCGTACAATGCATCGGAGCTCGCTTTCCGACTTTCGAATGCATGCGCAATGTTTCGTTCCCATCCAATTTTTCAATATAAATGACTTCCCCTTGATCGTACACGACAAGATGCACCACTTCATTCGTTATTTGTTCCAGCTCACGTAAATACGGTTTTGCTTCTTTTCGCAAATCAATCGATTCTAGCAACTTCGAGCTCATTTCTAGAAACTTATAACCGAGCTTATAACGCTCCGTTTCTTCATCTTGTTCAACATATCCATGCTCAACAAGTGTCGCCAATAAACGATAAGCAGAGCTTTTATGAATCCCTATTTGTTTCGCGACTTCCGTTACGCCCATACCGTGACGTTCGTTACTTAAAATATCCATGATTTTCAATGCTCTGCTGACGGATTTCACAAACGAATCTTTTTCCATGCTGTTTCCCACTCCTAGCACGTAATAAGGGCATTCTATGCGAATGCCCTCACGTTATGATTGTTTCACATGTGCATACTTTGCCTTCGCTTCTAGACGACGACGATGTAAAATCGGCTCCGTATAGCCATTTGGCTGCTCATAGCCTTTAAAAACAAGATCGCATGCTGCTTGGAAAGCAACTGAGTTATCATAATCAGTCGACATTGGTCGATATGCTGGATCATCTGCATTTTGCTCATCCACAATTTTTGCCATTCGCTTCAACGTTTCAAGCACTTGTTCTTTCGTACAAATACCATGATGCAACCAGTTCGCAATATGTTGACTTGAAATACGCAACGTTGCTCGGTCTTCCATGAGGCCAACGTTATGAATATCAGGTACCTTAGAACATCCGATCCCTTGATCAATCCAACGAACGACATAACCAAGAATACCTTGTGCATTATTATCTAACTCTTGTTGAATCTCTTCTGGCGTCCATTGCGGATTGATAGCGACAGGAATTTGTAAAATATCATCACGATAGTTCTTTACATCTTTTTTCAATTCGTCTTGTACCGCAAATACATCTACTTGATGGTAATGAAGCGCATGTAGCGTCGCTGCAGTCGGTGACGGTACCCACGCTGTATTTGCTCCCGCTTGAAGATGGGCGATTTTTTGCTTCACCATCTCTGCCATCATATCTGGCATTGCCCACATTCCTTTACCGATTTGAGCACGCCCTTGGAAACCAGCTGCTAACCCAATCGCCACGTTTGATTTTTCATAGCTTTGCAACCATGTCGACGATTTCATTTCATTTTTCCGAATCATCGGGCCTGCTTCCATTGATGTATGAATTTCATCACCCGTACGATCTAAAAAGCCTGTATTAATGAAAACGATTCGATCTCTTACTTGATAAATGCAATTTTTTAAATTAAGCGTCGTACGCCGTTCTTCATCCATTACACCAATTTTAATCGTGTTGCGCTCAAGACCGAGCATATCTTCCACACGGTCAAACAATTCATTGGCAAACGCCACTTCTTCGGAACCATGCATTTTTGGCTTCACGATGTAAATGGAACCTTTTCTTGAATTTACATATTTTCCATTACCAAGAAGCGAATGTTTCATAATTAAAGTTGTCACAACCGCATCTAAAATGCCTTCATACACTTCTTCTCCGTTTTCAAGCAAAATTGTATTGTTTGTCATTAAATGTCCGACGTTGCGTACAAACATAAGTGAGCGTCCTGGTAAGTTGAGCGTTTCGCCGCTTGGCGTTGTATATACACGATCTGGATTTAGCTCGCGTGTAACCGTTTTATTTCCTTTCGCGAAGCTCGCCGTTAAATCTCCTCGAACTAAACCGAGCAAATTGCGATATACAAGCACTTTATCTTCCACATCTACTGCGGCAACAGAATCTTCACAATCCATAATCGTTGTTAACGCTGCTTCTAAATAAACGTCCTTTATCCCTGCTGGATCAGTCTGCCCGATCGGATGGTTGCGATCCACTTGTACTTCAATATGTAGACCATTATTTTTTAACAAAATGGCAGACGGTTGCTCAGGTGAACCTTGATACCCGACAAATTTTGCTTCATCTTGCAACGTCGTCGTTTGCCCATCTTTTACCGTGACAGTTAATACGCCATCTACAACCGCATATTGAACAGCATCTTTATGCGAATACCCACGAAGCGGCACCGTTTCATCTAAAAATGAGCGAACGTAAGCGATGACTTTCTCACCGCGCACCGGATTATATCCTTTTCCGCGCTCTGCACCATCTTCTTCACTAATAACATCCGTGCCATATAAAGCATCATACAAACTTCCCCAACGAGCGTTAGCTGCATTCAGTGCATAGCGCGCATTTGTAATCGGAACAACGAGTTGCGGACCCGCTTGTTTAGCAATTTCATCATCGACATGTTCTGTTGTAATTTCAAAATCCTCGACTTCTGGCTCTAAATAACCGATTTCTCGTAAAAATGATTTATATTGTTCAAAATCAAACTGTGAGCGATGCTGTTTATGCCATTCATTGATCTTTTCTTGTAATTCATCGCGCTTCGCAAGCAACGCTTTATTTTTCGGCGTTAATTCGACGATAAGCTGTTCAAAATCGCCCCAAAACTTCCTTGGATCCACTTGGCTATTTGGTAATACTTCCTCAACAATAAACTCATAAAACAACTTAGCGACTTGCAAACGTCCAACTTGTACATATTCTCCCATCATTGTTCCCCTTCCCTTTTTTGTTGCGTATTACAAAACATTGTTTCATAAATTTCTAAAAAAATGATACCATAATGAGTCACATGTTTTCAATTATTTTCTGACAATTAAAAAAGCAGAGTGCACCCCTGCTTTAAAATTAACCAACTTTGCATTTTACAATATTTAAAACGCTTCGTACTGTAAAAAACACCCTATACGACAATATCTTTCTTCCGGTAAATGGCATATGCTGAAACAATGCTGACACTAATGATCACAATCATCAAGACCATGTATAACGGATCGATTTGAAGCTCGTTAATAATCGGTGCTGCATCGACATATTTAAACGGACTAACATATTTTAAAAACGATAAATCGTCAGAAATGCTTGACATCATGCTCATAAAATAAGTGACGAATACAAGCCCAAGCGCAAATGATGATGCATTTCTCGTTTTACGCATCATTGTTGACAACAAAAATGCCACAGCCGCAAACGTAAAATGAAGAAATACAGTTGCCATTGTTAGTAAATAAACAGCTTTTAACGACACATCATATCCTTTAGCCATTTGAAAACCAACAAAACTAACAAGAAGAGAAACCACATTTAAAATAAGAATATTCACCGTCACAACAAGCCATTTATTTGTTAAAATCTCACTTCTCGTCACTGGCTTAGCAAGCAAAAATTCAATCGTTTTATCGTTCTCTTCTTTCGCAACGATATTTGCAGCTAATATAGCTGCATAAACACTACCAAGTAGCGTCGTCATTGTATATACACGAACACCGTAATACCCTGTTAAATCACCAATGCTTAATTGATCCATTCCGAATGCTTTAACCATCGCTGGCGGCAACGATTGAAGAAGTTTTGTGACTTCTTTTTGTTGCTCTGCAAACTGCGGGAAAATACTTAATGTTAAAAGAACAAGACCACCAAGCACCGCACTCCAAATCATTAAAGATTTTGCGTTTCGTTTCCATTCCCGTTTAAACATCGTCTATCCCCTCACTTTTCGTAATAGTGCATAAACACATCTTCAAGAGACGGTTCACTAATTGACACATCTTTGATGCGCAAGTTGTGCAACTGGGCAATAAGTTCGTTCATATCTCCTTTATATAGCATCGTCATCTCATTGCCGTTAACTTCTTTGTTTACAACACCTGCTAAATCAAACTCGACGTGTTGTCCTTCTTCGAATACGACCGTCACATGTTTCAAATGGTTTTTCGTTAAATGCTCGACCGTTTCCACTTGAATTAATTTCCCTTCCTTAATAATCGCTACACGATCGCAAAGCTTTTGTACTTCTGAAAGAATGTGTGAGGAGAAGAAAATCGTTACACCTTTTTTACGTTCTTCCAAAAGTAGTTCAAAAAATGTATGCTGCATGAGCGGATCTAATCCACCTGTTGGTTCATCTAAAATTAGCAATTTTGGCTCGTGTAAAAGCGCCTGAACGATACCTACTTTTTTTCGATTACCAAATGATAAATCTTCAATTTTTTTATGCACATCTAAATCAAGACGCTCAGCTAACTGTTTCAATCGTCGATCCGATACGTTGTAAAATGCTGCAGAATACATCAGTAAATCAATGACTTTCATATCATCATAATAGTGCACTTCAGAAGGTAAATAACCGACATGTCTCCGAATTTCTTTTGCATCTTTCACAATATCTTTCCCAAAAATCGTGGCACTACCGCTCGTTGGATAAATGAAGTTTAGTAATGTGCGAATCGTTGTGCTTTTTCCTGCCCCATTCGGCCCGATAAACCCAAAAATTTCTCCTTCTTCAATCGAAAATGTGACACGTTCAATTCCGCGATGGTTTTTATACATTTTCGTTAACTCGTTCACATGAACAATACCCATTATTTCGCCTCCCTCGGCATTACTCGTTTCTTAACTAACAAGTCAATTCCATAATATAGAATTTTGACTAATTACTCAATGTAAAACAAAAATAATCCCCCTACACATGTAGAGGGATTATTTCGCAAATACATGGTTTCCAATAACAACTGTTACTTGTCGCGAACGGATCCATTCGCTTTTCGCCGTTTTTGGATTGTAAAAATACAATGAGCCGCTTCCTAAACCGCGAAAAGCGATGGCTTCTTCAACCGCTCGGTATGCTTCTCGGTCTGCTGGTTTGTTAATCTCTCCATTTTGTACAGGAGTAAACGCATAATATCCTCCTGAACGCTCATAAATGACTTGGCGAATCGTATTTGGAAAATTCGGATGATCAACACGGTTCAAGACGACCGTTGCAACAGCTACTTTTCCTGCGAATGGCTCTCCTTTTGCTTCCGCATGAACGAGACGAGCTAATAAGTCTTTATCAGCTTGAGAAATCGGCTGTGGGATACGCAACGTTTCGCCAACGAACAAAACGTCTGATTGTTTTTGATTGATTCGTTGAAGTTCTAGCAATGAAACATTGTAACTTTTCGCAATCGTCCAAAACGTTTCCCCCGGCCTCACATGATGAACCGTCGTTTGCGCCTCCACTTCGGTTGTTGCAAGACAAAAAGCTGCTACAATAACAGAAGCAAGTGCCAGCAATTTCCTCATGTTATCCCTCCTAGTCCGTTGCTCGCTTATAAGACTAGCAGGGATTTAACAATCTATCATTATCTAATTTATGTAAAAACTTTAGATCATATGGCGCTCAACGCTCGAAAAGGCATATGGAAATTTATTCATCTATATAAAATTAGTATTGTGTTTTATATTTCTGCAACCATTTTCATCGTATATAACATTTTTTCAAAATCACACCCCCAAAATAAAATAATCCGTATTGACAACTTACTTTTCGTAAGTTTATAATTATCTTGAAATCAAGATAAAGGTTGATGCATATGAGCCAAAACGAACAAACATTATCGTTAAAACTATTCGTTGTCCTTTCTAGGGCACATAAAGCTGTATCCGAGCATGTAAAACATGACATTCAACGTTACGGACTGAATCCAACAGAGTTTGGCGTTCTCGATTTGTTGTATCATAAAGGAGCGCAGCCGATTCAACAAATCGGTGATAAAATTTTACTCACTAGTGGAAGCATGACATATGTCATCGACAAACTCGAAGAAAAAGGATATATCGTCCGACAACGTTGTGAAAAGGATCGGCGCATTACGTACGCTGTCATCACCGAAGAAGGAAAAGCATTAATGGATCACATTTTCCCGCAACATGCGCAAAAAATGGCGGATATTTTCCAAGCGCTATCTACAGACGAGAAGGAAATGGCGATCCACTTGCTTAAAAAGATAGGTCTTTCATTAACGCCTTTTTAAAGGCCTATCGCACACCTTTATCTTGAAATCAAGATATATGAAAGGAGAAATGATCATGATGCACATTGGTATTTTACTTATTCGTCTAGCTGTCGGCTTGACTTTTGTCGGTCATGGAGCCCAAAAATTGTTTGGATGGTTCGGAGGATATGGTTTAAAAGGAACAGGTGGATGGCTCGAATCGATTGGATTAAAACCTGGAGTGACAATGGCTCTAGTTGCTGGTTTAGCAGAGTTCGTTGGCGGGCTATTGTTTGCTCTCGGACTGTTCACACCATTTGCAGCTTTGTTGATCGCTATGACAATGGTTGTAGCCATTGTAAAAGTACATGCGCCAAATGGATTTTGGGTAACACAAAATGGCTTCGAGTACAATTTTATTTTAATTGTCGTTGTGATTGGCGTTGCGCTTATCGGTGCAGGCGACTATTCACTTGATACACTCATGAAATAAGAAAGGAGATTTTTCAATGATTCACATATATCGTGCACATGAGCGATTTGAATCGAACCACGGTTGGTTACAAAGTTATTTTAGCTTTTCATTTGCCGAATATTTTGATCGGAAAAATATGCACTTTGGCCCATTGCGCGTATTTAACGATGATATCATCGCGCCACAACGTGGTTTTGGCGCTCATCCTCATCAAGAAATGGAGATTGTTACAGTCGTCTTAAAAGGCCAGCTCGAACATCGCGATAATCTTGGTAATCATCGCATCATCTCATTTGGTGAAGTACAACGAATGACAGCCGGAACAGGCATTGTACATTCAGAAATGAATCCGTCTACTACGGACGAAGTCAACCTTCTACAGCTTTGGTTTTTACCTGAAACGTACGGTCTTACCCCATCATACGAACAAGTTTCATATGATATTGAAAAAATGAAAAATCGCTTATTGCCCATTGTTTCGAAAAAGCAGGCAGGTGATCAAGTTGCTTACATTCATCAAGATATAACGATGTATTTATCGGATTTAGAAAACAACGAGCACATAACATTCCATCAACAAGAAGGCCGTCGAATATATGTGTTTGTGATTGAAGGAGAACTTGTGTTAAATGATGAAACGATTTTACAACGTCGTGATGCCGCTCGTATAACAGATATCACACAATTACACATAACAGCGAACATAGACAGCCGTTTTATGCTCATCGACTTACCGTAGTGGTCAGCTTGCCCATGAAAACGGGCAAGCTGAATTTTACTGAGAAACACGTACATCTTTCGGCAACCAAAATGTCAACACGCCAAACAAAGGAAGAAAACTACACATCACCATAAGCGTTTTTAACGTATACACATCTGCGATTTTGCCAAGTGCAACCGCTCCAAGCGCCCCCATGCCAAATGCAAGACCAACAATTAATCCAGAAGCCATCCCCACATTTCCTGGAAGCAATTCTTGTGCATAAACAACAAAAGTAGCAAAACTAGACGATAAAATAAAGCCTGTGACAAAAACAATTGGCAAAACAAAATGAAGTGGCACATATGGCAAAATGAGTGCAAACGGTGCCGTACCAAGCGTGGATGCAAAAATTAAATTTCGTCTCCCAAATCGGTCGGCAAGCGGACCGCCAAAAACAGTACCGATCGCCCCTGCAATCATAAAAACAAATAAATAAAGCTGCGCTTCACGAATCGAAATATGATAATATTTCGTCAAATAAAATTGATAATAATTTGAAATTCCCGCATAGTACCACGAACGCGCAAACACTAAAAGAACTAAAAGAATGAGTGCAAATATTATCCGTTTGTCTACACTCCCCTTTTCTTCTATCGTTTGTTCACGTCGCTCTTTCACCTGATACAATTGAACAGCATACCATTTCGATACCCAAAATAAAACGGACATTCCAATGGCTGCAACAATGACAAACCAACCTGCTCCTTTTTGACCAAATGGAACAAAAATCAGTGCTGTAAATAGGGGAGCAAGGGCGTTGCCTGTATTTCCGCCAAGTTGGTAAATCGATTGAGCAAATCCTCTTCTCGCTCGAGCAGCCAAATAAACAACACGCGAACCTTCCGGATGGAATACTGCTGACCCTAATCCAATGAATAAAACCGACAATAAAACAAAGAAAAAATTAGGCGCAAACGCCAATCCAATCATTCCTAACATGCTCGCTCCCATACCGAGCGGCAAAAAACTCGGCGATGGATAACGATCAGAAAACAATCCAACAACCGGCTGTAAAATAGACGAGGTCATGTTCAACGCAAATGCAATCCAACCGATTTGTGTATAAGATAAGTGCATGGACGATTCTAAAATTGGAAACAACGCTGGGACAACAGCTTGCATCGCGTCATTCAATAAATGACCAATACTAATGGCAATTAAAATCGGATAAACGACTGTTTGCATATTTGTACGTTGTTCAATACTTGTTTGCATTGTCCTCTCTCCCTATAAAACAAATGGAATATTTACATTATAATACCTTTTGTCAATCTTTCAATTTTTTTGCTCGCTCAATAAAAAGCGCCCCATCATATTGATGAGACGCTTTTTCACCTTGTGATTCAAAGGAGCTTACGCGCGTTTCCGTATTCATCTTATACACCTGTTTCTCAACCACATGTAAATACTTCAATTAACTAAAAATTTTTGTCACATCAACCGAAAATTGCGGAAAAACAAATGAACGTACATTTCCTTTTTCCTTGATCACTTCCGTTTGGTCGTATTGACCTTTTTCGTTTAACGCATATACTTGTATGCTATTTAACATCGGATTTACGATCCAATATTCTTTTACGCCATAGCGCATATAAATGTTTAACTTCAAAACTAAATCATGAGATTGGTTGGACGGACTTAAAATTTCTATAATCCATGTAGGCACACCAACATATTTTTGATCTTGCAATCCTTCTTTATCACAAATAATACTTAAATCAGGAATGACAATATGTTGTTCTTGAATATCATCGCGTTGTAATTCAACATCAAACGGCGCATGAAACACTTCACAATCTGTCCCTTCAAAAAAGTGAAAAAGTTCCACGTACATGCGCCCAGATATTCGCTGATGCTTTGTAGAAGGCGAGGGAGTCATGCATACAGCCCCATTCATATATTCCAACCGTCTGTTTGTTTTCTCTCTTAATTCATAATACTCCTTCAACGACATCCAACGTTGGCTAGCGATGTTCACGGAATCACTCCTTTTTACTTTCCATTATACTTTCCTTTTGAAGCAGCTTCTATCGCAAACTGTGCCCCCATTAACTCAACGGCGCATAAAATGAAAATAAAAAAGATCCCCATTGTTTTCCCTCCCTTATGCTTTTGACACGAGCATAAGGGATGAAACGCGTTTCGATGCAACATGTTTTTGCAATTTTTTAATGAAACTTTTCACTCATGCGTCGAATAAAAACAAACGAAGCAATGGCAATCAAAGCAAGGATACTTTCTACAACCCAAATATTTGAAATAACTTTCACTTGATATAACGCAGGGACAACATCAATGGACGCATGAATTAAAATGGCATACACGACATAACGAAATTGAACGTTCCTAACTCCGTATAAAACAAGAAGGGAGAGGGCTACGTGAATGGCGATCGCAAATATTCGCTCGATACCACCTAATACATACATCCAATCTGGCTGATTCAACATCGATTGAATCATGTCGACTTGTGTAGCCGGAAGAGAGGAGGCAACTTGCTCAAACTGACCTGTTTGCATGAGATGAGAAATGACCATCATATTGACAGCGCTAAAAGCACCAATGAGCACTGCTTCCATTCCTCCATGTCCTAGACCAAATGATAATCCGTCCCCGTACGTTCGATTGTTTTTTAACATGAAACGGAACCCAACATATCTTCCTATCTCTTCAAATACTCCAGCCGCTAACGCCCCGTAAGCAACAAACGCCCAAACATTATTGGTTCCTTTTAACGATGTACCGCTTGGATCAATCACAAGAAAGTGAAGGGTTTTCTCAAGCACTTGCGAAAATAAAATAAAAATAAGCAAGCCGACACCGAACGCCTTCCAAGAAAGCCAGCCTTTTTTTCGTCCATATATGATCAGTGCTAAAGGAACAAATAAAGAAAGAAGTAATTGAATAGACATCCCAAACAAATTGATCTCTCCCTTCATTTACGCGAAAATATATATGACTGGACAAACATATAAATCGTGCCACTAAAAACGATAATTAAGAGCAAAATAAAACGCCATACGCTTTCTACAAATATCGTGAGCGTAATCAACACGCCCATAATGACAAACACTTTTCCACCGACGCGGTGCGTTTTTTGCCAAACTACTTCATTTTCTAACGTCCAAGGGGTGCGTATGCCGAAAAAATAATTCGGTTTAATTTTCGGCATATAATTGCCAAGTACAATAAACAATAATCCAACTCCAAGTGGCACAACAACGTCAACTTGTACAGAAATTCCTATATTGTATGCAAGCGTCACCACATGTAGACTCACGAAAAAGATGACAAGCACATGTAAAAAAATGCGATATACTTTTTCAAATTTCTCGTAATTTTCTTTTCGCGGATCGATCTTTGGCAAATAAATAAGCAAAAAAGTCATGCCGGTTAAAAGAAGCGGAAATAAAAGCACCCCCCACCATTTATTCATAAAATCATCTGGTTCTCCCGCGACGTTCCAATGAATTGCCACTTCATTTGGTAAATATGGAATAGCTAATAAACTCGAGACATAGCTACACAAAATAAGAATGATAATCATCAAATATTTTTTCATGATTTTTCACCTTCTTTTTGCAATATATCGTAAAACCAGCTCATTAAATCTTGGAAAACGGTTGTGTTCAATGAGTAATAAATATGCTGACCAACCCGTCGATCTTCGACTAAGTCGGCTTGTTTTAATATTTTTAAATGATGGGAAACGCTCGGCTTTTGCATATCAAAATGATCAGCAATTTCCCCTGCAGTTAAATCTCCTTTTTTTAATAAAGAAAGAATTTTTCTTCGATTCGGATCAGCAATCGCTTTAAACGCCTCGTTAAACGACATCTTTTTCACCAACTTTCTTTTAGATATTTAGACAAATTTCTAAATATCACTCAAAAAATTAGATATTTAGATAAATTTCTAATTACATTATATCCCTTTTTTTATACATAAGTCAATATCAAAAAAAGAAGAAGCCCCACGAGCTTCTTCTCTAATTCCCTTACTCTTTCACCTTTACGGCTGTACCTGTCGCAATGCACATCATCATTCCATCGCGCAACGTTTCAAAGTCCAGATCGACACCAATGACTGCATTCGCGCCCATATTGCGTGCTTTTTTTACCATTTCTTCTACTGCCATATCCCGTCCTTCAGCTAGCTTGCTTTCGTATGTTCCACTTCGTCCGCCAATAATATCAGTAATGCTCGCTAAAAAATCGCGGACAACGTTGGCACCCAAAATGACCTCCCCAGACACTAAACCGAGATATTGTTCAATTTGTTTTCCTTCAATGCTATTTGTTGTTGTGACGATCATGTAAACCCACCGCTTTCTTTAATTTAATTTATTTTTAATAAAACGACGCCTATAATAACAAATGCAATTCCTACGATCTTTTTGACACTTATCATTTCATGAAACAAAAACAAACCGATGAACGTAATGCATACGATACCTAGTCCTGACCAAATGGCGTATGCAACGGAAACATCAATTCCTTTTAAAGCCATAGCAAGTGATGTAAAACTGATTAAGTAACAAACAAACATGACAATTGTCGCCCATATGTTCGTAAGTCCATTCGACCATTTCATCGAAGTTGTTCCGATGACTTCGAAGATAATTGCTACAGATAAATATAACCAATGCATATTTTTATTCATCCCCTAAGCATACGATTAGGAAAATCAGTCATGAGCGCTTTTACATCTCGTTGAATCAACTCAGTAAGCAAAAGCGGATCATTCATAGTGTATACGCAAATGTCCATCTTTTTACTGATTTTCTCTCCTTCCCGAGAAATTAAAAAGTTCCAATCACCATGAATTTCTCTTGCATGACATACACGAGCCATATCCAATGTACCACATTGAGAACCTTCTACTAGCATCGCTTTATCAACATTTGGATCAAGCTGATACAATCGATATAAGCTCCGAATAGAAAAGGAAGAGCAAACAATACGATGCGACCACGAACGATATGAATACAACAAAGTGAGCAATTTTTCCTCCATGCCATCATAGTGAATTATACCATTTTTTAACTCAATATTCAAAATGATTGATCTTTTTTGATCAGATAGCCAATCCAAAACTTCCGCTAACGCTGGAATTCGTTCTCCTGCAAAACGAGGATGAAACCAGCTTCCGGCATCTAATTGGCGAAGCTGACGAAATGAAAAGTCTTTTACATACCCTATCCCATCTGTTGTTCGTTCTATACACTCATCGTGAATAACAACTAGTTCCCCATCTTTGGTCATTTGGACATCTAATTCTATACCATCTACCCCTAGCTCATACGCTCGTTGAAAAGCAATCATTGTATTTTCGGGATATTCTCCGCTAAATCCTCGATGAGCATAAATATACATGATTGTTCTACTCCTCTCATAATGAAAGGATGCCCTAGTGGACACCCTTCTTATTTATCGTTTTTTCGCCATTTCTAATTCGTGATTGACCTCATTAGCTGCTTGCTCAAGCGCTTGTTTTGGATCAACACCTTGATATAAACTTTCCATAGCGCTAACAATACGCTGACGCGCTTGTGGAAAAACAGAAATTAATGCTCCTTGAGTCGCTGGTGTGGCCTTCGTTTCTTTCAGTTGGTTTACTGTTACTTTAAGTTGTGGGTACTTTTCCCATTGTTCTTTCACAAGTGGCAAATCATAAGCAGCCGGATTGACTGCAAAATACCCTGTATAAACATGCCATTTTGCTTGTACTTCCGGAGTCGTCACGTATTTCATAAATTCCCATGCTGCTTTTTTCTTTGCATCATCCACATCTTTCATTAACCATAATGATGCTCCGCCAATAATGACACCTTGTCTTTCGACACCATCTGGAACTGGCAAATAAGATACTCCTACTTCAAACGGTGCATGATCAACAATCGTCCTTACTCCTGCTGAAGAATCTAAATACATGGCCATTTTTCCAGATTGGAAAGCTGCACGCATATCATCCCAGTTTTGACCAACATTATAAAATGTTCCTTCCTTATACATATCATAAATGAGTTGGAATACACGTAATCCTTCTTCTCCATTAAACTTGACTGCTGTTGCTTCTCCTTTTCGCCCATTGTCTTCATTTACATAAAGACCACCTTGTACAGCTAACATTTGTTCAAAAAACCAACCATAATTTAATATTGAGAAACCATATTTCCCATCTTTCGTTAACGCTTTCGCTGCTGATTTTAATTCACTATATGTCATTGGAGGTTTTTCTGGATCTAAACCAGCTTCCTTAAAAGCATCTTTATTGTAAATAAGTACAGGTGTCGATGAATTAAACGGCATGGAGTAAATTTTTCCATTTACCGTATAGTAATTTACAATATTTTTTTCCCATTGTGATACGTCATACCCTTCTTGATCAATTAACGTTTGAACAGGTTCAATTTTCCCGCTTTCAATCATATATTTTGTCCCAATTTCAAATGTTTGCATAATAGTCGGTGAATCTTTTGTTCCAGCTACGGCATTAAACTTTGTCAACGCCTCTTCATACGTTCCTTGAAATACGGGTTTAACCTCAATTTCTGTTTGTGAAGCATTGAAATCATTCACAATTTCATTTAACACCTTTTCTAAATCCCCACTCATCGCATGCCAAAAAATTACTTCTGTTTTTGGCGATGATTCCTCCTCTTTTACTTGTGATGTTACCTCTTCATTGCTATCGCTACATCCTGCTAGAGTTGACGCTAACACACACGCATATATCCATTTTTTCATAATTAATTCCCCCTAACTATTTAATTGCTCCTTGCATCAAACCTTTTTGCAATTGCTTTTGCCCAACAAATAATAAAAGTAACGTTGGTAAAATAACAATCATTACCGCAGCCATCACCACCCCCCATTCCGTCGCCATTTCTTGCGTTTGCATTTGTTTTAAGCCAATTTGAACCGTTCGTACACGTTCATCATTCGTCACAAGGAGCGGCCATAAATACATATTCCATGTTGTTAGAAAGCTATAAATTCCTAATGTAGTTAAACTTGTTTTTGAAAGAGGCAAAACGATATACCAGAAAAAACGAAAATGTTTTATGCCTGATACTTGCGCCGCTTCGTATAGCTCAAATGGAATGGTTTTAAAATGTTGACGCAACAAAAATATGCCAAAAGCCAAAGCGAAAAACGGAACCGTTAAACCGAAGTAATTATTCGTCCATCCTAAAGCTTGAACGGTTAAATAGTTTGGAATGACTGTTGCCTCCCAAGGAATAAGCATCGTTGTAATTGTTAAAAAAAACAATACATTTCTCCCAGGAAAACGAAGAAAAACAAAAGCATATGCCGCCAAACTAGAGACAATTAGCTGTCCAATCATCACAACGAATGAAACAAAAAAACTATTCCACAAATATCTCGCCAGCGGAACTTTTTCAAATGCAACTGCATAGTTTCGAAGAGACCAATCATTTGGCCACCACCTTCCTTGTAAAAGCTCAGCACCGCTTAGAAAGCTAATAAGAAATGCATACATCATCGGAAACATCAAAATGATTGCACAAACAACTAGAATGGCATACAACACGATTTTTTTTAGAAGGTTCATTGATAATGCACCTTCCTTTCAACAAGCACAAATTGTAAAAACGTCACAATTAGCACGATCAAAAACAATACCACTGCTTGAGCACTTGCAAACCCGAAATTATAATTGATAAACGCTTCCCGATAAATGGAGTAAACGAGTACAGTTGTTGCATTCATAGGACCGCCCTTCGTTAAAATATCGATTTGCCCAAATGTTTGAAAAGAATGGATAAGTGAAACAGTCACAATGAAAAATAAAGTCGGTGATAATAATGGAATAGTAATGCGCCATAGTTGATACATGCGGCTGAGTCCTAAAACATTTGCATTTTCATATAATGTGACGTCAATATTTTGAAGCCCGCCTAGTAAAATTAAAAAAGAAAAGCCGATATTCATCCAAACTGTTGCAATGGAAACCGCAATTAAAGCTGTATCAGGATGGAGGAGCCATTGGCGTTCCTCTCCACCAAATGCAACAATAAGTTTGTTTATTATTCCTACAGCAGGATTGTACATAAACATCCAAATGACAGAAGATGCCGCTACACTCATTCCTAACGTCGAAGAAAAACATGTACGAAACAACTGTATTCCTTTTAGTTTTTCATTTGCTAAAAGGGCTAAAAAGAAAGAAATGATTACTGTTGGTGGAACAGTGTATAACACGAACAAAAACGTTGCTTTCATGCTCTCTTTAAAATTTCGATCTTCTAGCAAGTAAAGAAAATGTTCTAATCCAACATATGTCTTTGGGTTTCCTTGGAAATCAGTCATGTATAAGCTTAAATAGCCTGTGCGAACCATTGGGTAAAAAACAAAAATTGAAAATAAGAGGAAAGAAGGAAAAATATACAAAACTCCTTCAATAGCTCGTTTCATCGTATGTGACATACTTATCTCCCTCTTTCACTATTCTTTTCCCTTCTTCATCAAAAAAGAGAACGTGCTCGTCATGAATTGAAATACGTACTTGTTGTCCTATTTCAATTGGATGTTGCCCATGCCACCGAGCAATCCATTCATCTTGTTCTGTTAGTTTTAATGTCACAAGTGTTTCTGTACCTAGCCGTTCAACATGTGTAACTGTTAGCCATACATGTGGCTCGTGTTCATGTGCAAGTCTAATGTGTTCTGGTCGAACACCAATCGTTCCATATTTATTGTCCATTTGCGCGTGATGAGCAATCTTTACAATCCATTCTTGTTGTAATAAAAATAAATCGTTTAACTTATGTACTTTAGCCATATTCATTGGAGGAGAACCAATAAATGAAGCAACAAATGTATTGTTCGGATTGTTATATACATACAACGGTTCGCCAATTTGCTGAATTCGTCCATCATATAATATCATCATCCGATCAGCCATCGTCATTGCTTCTACTTGGTCGTGTGTCACATAGATGATTGTCATACCAAGTTGGCGTTGCAGTTGCCGAATATATGAACGCATATGTGTACGCAATTTTGCATCTAAATTCGATAGTGGTTCATCCATTAAGCAAATCGGTTTTTGAGAAACGATAGCTCGTGCAAGTGCTACTCGTTGTCTTTGTCCTCCCGAAAGATGACGCGGTTTCTTTTGAAGATAATCCGTTAAGCCTAACATTTCAGCTACATCCTTACAACGTCTTCGCTTCTCTTTCTTTGACAGTTCCGCATTATATAATCCTAGCATTATATTATTTTCAACAGTTAAATGTGGGTATAACGCATAGTTTTGAAATACCATGGATATATATCGTTCGCTCGGTGGCGTATTGTTCATTTCTTTCCCTGCTATTTTTAATTGTCCATCGGTAATGTACTCTAAACCAGCAATCATGCGTAACAACGTACTTTTCCCGCATCCTGACGGACCAACAAGAACAAAAAATTCCCCCTCTTGAATTTGTACACTTATATCATGAAGAACAAATGTTTTTCCATCGTAAGACTTACTTACATTCCTCAATTCAATCATTGTAATCCCTCTTTCTCAGCTATTTTCCATAATAACGGATTTCCCGTCGATACAGCTTGTGCTCCCTTTTGCAATGCTTCAACCATTTGATCTCGATTTTGAATTAATCCCCCTGTGATAACCGGAATTTTTATTTGCTTCACTAAATGCTCAACCATATGAGGTACGATGCCAGGCATAATTTCAAGCGCATCTGGCATGACTTGTTGAACGGCTTGTAGCCCGTTTTCAACGGCGTCTGTATCTACTAAAAATAAACGTTGAATTGTCCATAGCTTTTCCTTTTTCGCTAACTGAATCAACGTGCTTTTTGTCGAAACAATTCCGTGTGGTTGAACAAATTTTGATAGAAACTGTAATCCCTCTTTGTCATAGCTGATGCCCGGTATTTTTTCGATATGCACAAATACATAGCGATCATGAGCTTTTAACAACTCAACGTACCTTTTGATGACGCTGATTGTACCGGTTTGTAGTAGCGCTGTTCTCCACTTCGTTTGTAAAAATAGCTCAATATGCTTTGGCTGCTTAATTGTCGCAATAAATTGATCTTGTAAAAACATTACAAACTCCCCCTTGTAAACAAAAAGAAACCGAAAACAACGGCAGAATGACACATCCACGCTGTTGTTACGGTTTCTCCTTTTCTCCACCTTTTTTATTCACTTTTCTGATTTTGATTTTATCTTTCTTTTATTAAGACCATATTATATTCATTTGAATATTTTGTTAATTATATGTTAAGAAAATCGGCTCCCAAACAGGAAGCCGATTTTCTTAATCATAAAAGTTCGTTCCGTCTGTCACTTCTTTTACGATACATGCGCGAATGACGAAGTCGCCAAAACGTTCGCCAGCGAAGCGTTCTTTCGCATAGCGAGAAAGAAGCATACGAAGTTCAGATAAAATTTCTTTTTCCCCGATATTTTCCCGATACAATTTTCCGAGGCGACTGCCGTCAAATGCTGCTCCGAGATACATATTATATTTACCAACGGATTTGCCGATAAATGCAATTTCCCCAAGCACATGGCGTGCACATCCGTTCGGACAGCCCGTCATACGAATGGTGATTTCTTCATCGCGAAGCCCGTTTTCCTCAACAATTTCCTCAATTTTATCCATGAGTGTCGGCAAGTATCTCTCAGCTTCTGCCATCGCTAATCCACACGTTGGCAAAGCCACACAAGCAAGCGAATTGCGGCGAAGAGCACTGTAATGTTTCCCATCTGTTAATTTATATTGCTTAATAAGCGCATCAATTTCTTCTTTTTTCTCGCTTGACACGTTCGCAATGACTAAGTTTTGATTGGCTGTTAAGCGAAAGTCACCTGTATGCACTTTCGCAATTTCCCGCAAGCCTGTCATTAACGGATAATCATCCGTATCTTTCACCCGACCACCTTCGACAAATAACGTAAAATGCCACGTCCCGTTTACCCCTTCAACCCAGCCGTAGCGATCGCCATTATGTTCAAAATGATACGGACGCGCTTCTTCTAGCTCCCAACCAAGCCGACGCTCTAATTCTGCTTTGACAGCTTCAAGCCCTAGTCGGTCGATCGTATATTTAAAGCGGGCGTGTTTACGTACGGAGCGATTGCCATAATCGCGCTGAATCGTGACGACTTTTTCTGCCACATCAATGACTTGTTCTGGCTTACAAAAACCGATGACTTTCGCTAGCTGCGGATATGTCGTACGGTCGCCGTGCGTCATTCCCATCCCCCCACCGATCGCTACATTAAAACCAACGAGCTTTCCTCGTTCGACAATCGCAATAAACCCGAGGTCTTGCGAAAATACATCGACATCGTTTGACGGTGGGACGGCAATGCCGATTTTAAATTTCCGCGGCAAGTATAATGCTCCATAAATCGGCTCTTGCTCTACCTCTGGTGTACCGGCTACTTTTTCTTCATCCAACCAAATTTCATAATACGCCCTTGTTTGCGGCAATAAATGATCGCTTAACCTTTTCGCCCATTCATACACTTCCGCATGCACTTCTGACTGATACGGATTCGGATTGCACATAACGTTTCGGTTGACGTCGCCACATGCGGCTAACGTCGTAAATAGGGCATCGTTAATGGCTTGAAGCGTTTTTTTCATATTCCATTTCAATACGCCATGAAACTGAAACGCTTGCCGTGTCGTAAGCTTCAATGTCCCGTTCGCATATGTCCGCGCCAACTCGTCCATCGCAAGCCATTGTTCTGGTGTCGCTACACCGCCTGGAGTGCGAACACGAATCATAAATTGATAGGCAGGCTCTAATTTTTGTTTTTGCCGCTCTGCTCTTACATCACGATCATCTTGCAAATAGCTGCCATGAAATTTCATTAACCGATTATCATCTTCTGGAATGCCGGCGGTAATGCGATCTTCCATCGTTTCTTTCAATGTGCCGCGCAAATAGTTACTTTCCTTTTTAATCCGCTCGACGTCGCTTGGCGATCCATCTGGCGCGGTTAATAAAAATTTTTCCACAATGATCCCCCCTAATATACGTCGCGTTGGTACCGTTTTTGTTTTTGCATCTCAGCTATATACGCTTCTGCTTGTTCGCTACTCATTTGTCCTTCTTTTTCGATAATATGAATAAGCGTCTGATGAACGTCGCGCGCCATACGCTGCTTATCACCGCAAACGTAAACAGCTGCTCCTTCTTCTAACCATCGGAACAACTCTTTCCTTTGTTCGAGCATCCGGTGTTGGACGTACACTTTTTCTTTTGTATCGCGCGAAAATGCGACGTCCATTTTCGTTAACACACCGTTTTTCAACCACGTTTGCCATTCCGTTTGATAAAGGAAATCGGTCACGAAATGTTGATCACCAAAAAATAGCCACGATTTCCCTTTCGCCCCCATCGCCTCCCGCTCTTGCAAAAAGCTGCGGAACGGCGCAACTCCCGTACCTGGTCCAATCATAATAATTGGCGTATTTGCATCTTTCGGCAGTTTAAAATTCGGATTGTGATGAACGAACACAGGAAGTTTGTCGCCGATTTGCAGGCGCTCCGCACAAAACGTCGAGCAAACGCCTTTTCGCAACCGTCCGTGCGCTTCGTAACGAACCGCACCAACGGTAATATGCACTTCCTCTGGATACGCTAATAAGCTGCTTGCGATCGAATAAAAGCGTGGCTGCAGCTTCCGCAAAGAAGACACAAACTGCTCTGGCGTCATCTCCCACGGGCCAAACTCGCGAAGGACATCGAGCACATCGCGCCCTTTCATATATTCTTTTCGCTTCACTTCTTGTTCAGCAGAAAGAAGCGCATGAAACGTTTGATTACGCGAAAATGAAGCAAATGCTTGCAATAGTTGCTCGGTTAACACCGTAATTTCTAAATGGGAGAGCAACGCTTCGCGTAACGGTTCCTCTTTTCCTTCAACAGAAACCGGTGTGTCTCGATTCCATTTCATTTCTTGAATAATGAGATCGACAAGTTCTGGGTCGTTTTTCGGAAAAACACCGAGCGCATCGCCTGGTTCAAATGCAAGCCCTGAGCCTTCGAGCGATAATTCGATATGGCGCGTTTCTTTATTTGAGCCGCGTCCATTTAAGTTGATGTTTTCTAATACTTCTGCTTGAAACGGATGCTTTCGTGAATAAAGTGCAGTTGGCTTTACTTGTGCAGAGGGCGATGCTACGGAAACCGCTCCTTGCTTATCTAGCTCGTTTAGCACCCCTTCAAGCCATTTCGCTGCCGCTTCTTCGTAATCGACGTCACAATCGACGCGCTCGTACAACCGCTCTCCGCCTAGCTCTTCTAACCGTTTATCAAAATCTTTTCCCGTCTTGCAAAAATGCTCATACGACGTATCGCCGAGCGCCAATACCGAAAAACGAAGATGATTGAGCTTCGGTGCGCGCTTGCTGTGAAGAAATTCGTAAAACGATAACGCATTGTCCGGCGGTTCCCCTTCTCCGTAAGTGCTAACGACAATAAGCAATGTATTGATTTTTTTCAAATCGTTCGGCTTCCAATCAAGCATCGAGGAAACAGTGACGTGAAACCCGCGATGTTTAAGTGTTTCTCCTGCTTTCTCCGCCAATTTTTGTGCGTTTCCTGTTTGTGACCCGTAAAGGACAGTCACTTCTTTCGATACAGGGGCTTCTTGTTGTACCGCTACACCGACCGACTCGGTGGCAGCTAAATAGCCGCTCAGCCAAAGCTTTTGCGCTGGCGTTAATGTCGGCCAAAGCCGGTTGAGCAGTTCAACTTGCTGTTCGCTAAATGGACTGTTTGTCACTTGAAATGGCAACTTTGTTCACCTCTTTTTCCACTATTCCTATAAATCAAGTATGTTTTATTTGACTTTACCGCAAAAAATAAAATTAGTAAAATAAATATAAATTATCAGAACTATTTATTTTCTTAATAATTAAGGGGCGATCGTCGTGTACGAAGAATTAAAAACATTTATTACTCTAGTCGAGGTGAAAAATTTCACAAAAACAGCAGACATTCTTCATTTATCCCAACCGAGTGTAAGCTTGCACATTAAAAACTTAGAAAAAGAATTCCAAACGAAACTATTTATTCGCTCCCCGAAAAAATTACAAATGACACCAACGGGAGAATTGCTTTACGATCGGGCGAAAAAGATGATTGCCTTGTACGAGCAAACAAAACAAGACATTTTACAACATCACGATTGTGTGAAAGGGACATTAAAAATTGGAGCTAGTTTTACAATTGGAGAATACGTGCTCCCATCTTTTTTATTTGTCTTACAAAACGATTACCCAGACTTGCATCTCGAAGTCATCATCGGCAACACGAAAGAAATTGTGGAGCTCGTCCGCACGTATCAAACGGATATCGGTTTAATTGAGGGACAAACGAATGAAAAAGAGCTTACGGTATACCCGTTTATGCAAGATGAGCTAGTTATCGTTGCTTCGAATGACCATCCGCTCGTTCGCCAACAAGCCGTATCGATAAACGATCTACAAAATCAACTATGGATTACACGTGAATTAGGATCCGGCACACGTGAATATTTTCATCATTTCATTCGCTCAAACGGGCTAAAAGTGAAATCGCTCATGATCATTAGCAGTAATCAAGGAATTAAAGAAACATTAATGCGTGGAAACGGATTAGCCTTTCTTTCACGCCATGTAATTGAGCGCGAATTAAAACAAGGTCATTTATCGATTGTCTGTTTAAATCATCCGCCTTTTTACCGAACGTTTTCTTATCTTTATGCACCAACGATGAAAAACAACAAACTTGTACACTTACTGATTGATTTACTCCAAAAAAAACGGATGTGACAAACAAGTTGCTTTGTCACATCCCCACCACTTAATGTTCCTCTAACTGTGAAACAGGAACGCGCTGTTGTTTTTCGGGGGTGTCCAAAAAGCGAATCGTCGCCATTTCTGTTTTCGTATCAACATGTTCGATATAGACAGATTTTCCGTGATACGTCACATGTTTCATATCCGACGACTCGGCAATTTGTTGTGCGCGTATGATGTTCATCCCGCTCTCCTCCTTTCAAACAATGATTATCGTCTACGTTTTGCATCAAAATATGCAAAAAAAGAGCGCCAAAAGGCACCCATTATATTAATTCAAGCAACTTCTTTTTATTTTGTTGTACTTTTTCTTCTAACATTTTCACTTTTTCTTTTAACGCTTGTATGTTGGCGTCATTCGCAGCCAATTTCTTTTCTAACGCACGAATTTCATTTTTCACCGCTTTTAACTGGTTAGAAGTAGAAATAAGTTTTCCAATCCATTTGTCTAGTTCTTCTTGCTTTTCCGCTTCATCTTCTTCATCCACTTGTACAACGGTGGATTGTTCAGTTGTCGTCACAGCAGTGCTATTTTGCTCATTAACTACTTCTGTTGTTTGTTCATTTTCGTCTGTTTTTTCATTTGGAATTAGTTGTTCGTTTGGCATGCTAAGCGCTGCAAGTGCCGCTGTTACCTCATCCAAACGCAATTCAATCTTACCGAGTTTTTTATTTAATTCTACTAATTTGTTTTTCAACATTTGTTGTTCTTTCTTCTGTTTGGCTAGTTCTTGTTTTTTCTTTTCTTCTTTTTTCTTTTGCGCTAACAGTTGTTTTTTATTCGCTTCTTCTTTTTTCACAATAACATGACTCTTCTCTACATGTTTTCCGTCATGCTTTGCTGCGAAAGTAGGAGAAGCAACAAGCATCCCTGCTAATAAAATCGGTAAGCCTTTTTTCAACATTACCCTTTCCTCCATTTCATATGTATGTTGTTCTGGTAATGGCAGCTGGCTGGCATAGGTTCTCCCCTTAGCCCCTATAGCTTTGCGACGCTAAGTTTCCTTAGCTGTGCCTTTACTTTTATTATACTTCGCTTATTTTCATGCACATGAATCGAAAGTCCTTATTTTCTTATAAACATATGTGAAAATAAAGGAGCAAAAGAGCAAATAAAGAAATAGTTATTGGTAGATAAAAAGGAGGGGTATGGGATGATAGAAAGATGGTTGAAACAGTCTTCGTATACAGTCGTATTTACTGGTGCAGGAATGTCGACAGAAAGCGGCCTGCCTGATTTTCGTTCGGCAAAAACGGGGCTTTGGCGTACGAAAAATCCTCAGCAATTAGCGAGCACGTATGCGCTAAAACATAACCGCGAGGAATTTGTCGCGTTCTACCAATATCGCATTCGCACGCTTCTTGAATGCCAGCCGCATATTGGGCATACGATTTTGGCCAATTGGCAAAGAAAAGGGATTATTCATCAAATCGTCACGCAAAATGTCGATGGATTTCACCAACAAGCAGGCAGTACAAATGTCGTCGAATTGCACGGGACGTTGCGAACCGTCTATTGCTTGCGCTGTAAGCAAACGTACGATGCGAAACGATATGTAGATGAACAGTTTGAGTGCACATGCGGCGGCTTTTTGCGCCCTTCCGTCGTTTTATTTGGCGAATCGTTGCCGCATGATGCAATTGAACAAGCATGGACAGCAGCCGAACGAGCGGACTTATGGATTGTGCTCGGCTCTTCTTTACAAGTATCGCCAGCTAACGAGCTTCCTGTCATCGCCAAACGAAGCGGAGCAAAACTCGTTATCGTGAATATGGAACCGACACCATTCGATGATTGGGCAGATTTAATTATACACGGTCGTAAAATTGGGGAAGTGTTGAAGGAAATTGACGAATTTCTTTGATTGTGTCCCAAAATATGTTCTTTTGGGACACAATCATCGCTTATTCTTTATTTTCCAAAAACCATTCGTATATTACATTTGCTTCACGTTCGTCAACATCAACGACCTTTCCGCGTATACCCGGCATGACTGTCGCACGTACGGTACATAATCCGAGCCGTTGTTGCATACGAGTTTGTGAGATCGTTAACGACTGAATACGATGTTTTAACATATATACTGTTTTTATCGTCAGCCATCCACTTCTCAATGCTAGCTGCTCACTCTTAATCGTTACTCCCGCTCGTCTATAACTTCGATAGCCGACATGTACTGCGGGCAAAAGGAGAAGGAGCGTTTCAAATCGCTGAAAAAATACGATTATGATGATCGGAATTAGCATAACCTTATAGAGCGATCTCAACATATAGCGCCAACGGGCACGTGTACATAGCGATCGGAACGAATTGTGCAAACGATATTCAGGAAAACACGTCGCAACAAGAGAAGTGACTTCGTTTTTACGAACAAGCGGAAACAGCACGAGACTGCCATGTTTTCCATCATCAAGTGCTCCTCCGGCATGAATAAGATGAACAGAAACATAACCGAACAAGTAACAAATCGGACTTTCCTTCACTGCAATGGCTTGAACTCGCTCAATCGATGTAGAAATGCTCTTTTTTTGCAGCAATCCTGTTGTTATCGTTATCGTTTTGTTTTGTTTGACAACCGTAAAGTTCATATAGCGAAAAAGATGACCGATCACAGACAACACATAAGCGATCATAAGAACGACAAGTAAAAAGACAAGGGTAGAAGCTGTATCGTCAACGCGAAAAAATATGTTTAGCCGTTCAAACGGAATGAAATTATCAAAATCAGAAAGAAATGCACCAATCGCTGCAATGACTCCAAAAACACCACCACTTGTGATGGATAAAAACAATACGTCACGAAAGCGAAGTGTAAATACGATATCCGTCTTATATTCTATTTCTATAAACATGTTTTCTCGTTTTTGGTGATGCACCGCTCGCTCTATTTGCTTTGCTTCTTCTATGGAAACCGCTGAAAGTATTACTTCTGGCTCATCAATTTGCCTGCCAGCCGTTTCAATATGTACTTGTACAACACCTACAAGCCGCTGCAACAACCCTGACGAATGTGAGATACCTTGAATACGATCAAATGGAATATACCGTTTCTTTTTTACAACTATCCCTTGTTCAATATACATGTTGTGCTCTTCTAAACGATATGTAAATCGCCGCCACGACATATACCCAGCGAGCATAGCATAAAAAAGAAATAAAAACAAAGGCAGCCAATCAGCGAAAGGATCACCTGTTTTCTCTTTTATCGCAATAAGTAAGGCAAGGGCAAGAAAAGGTCCTTGTTTCAATCGCTTCATCGTGTAAATGACAATCGCAATCGGATGCAACCGCTTCTTTTCATGCATCATTTTCATCTTCCTTCACTAAAGAAGAAATGTAGTAGCGCAACTTCTCCGCTTCTTGCTCATCAAGAAATGGAATTTCGTGCGCAGTTGCTGCTGTATAAATGTAAAGTGAAGCAAGTTTTTGCCTTCGTGCTAACGGACCTTGCTTTGCATCGACATGTTGAACGCGACGAAGCGGAATAAGCGTACGCTTTCGAATCCATACTCCGTGCTCGAGTTCAATTTCTCGATCGCGAATCATATATCGCCAACGCTCCCATTTCCAGAGCGGAACGAAAAAAACAAATAAAACAACGTCTACAATCCATAAAAAAACTAACAACCAAACAACCCATGTTGGAACAAAAAAATGAATAACCACGTACAAAAATAAAAAAATAATTAAACGAATGGCTTCATATATCCGCCATACAGACACAGCCCGTTCAGAAAGTTTGTTTTTCATCTTTCACATCCTCTCTTTTAACGCCTCCATGACTGCCACTTCCAAAATCCGAACCCCATCAAGCATGCACGAGCGATCAAACGTCATGTGTGGATGATGCAATCCTGGTTTTAAGTTCGCCCCAAGTCCTAGCATCGCCGCTTTTACGTGCGGTCGTTGAATCGTGTAAAAATGAAAATCCTCACTTCCTGACGTTTGTAAAGGTGGCATACATCCCTCCTTACCTAAAACTGCAATAATTCCTTTTCGAATACATTGTTCTGCTTCACCTGATACTTCTGCAGCTGGAACAAAATCTACCCATTTATACGAAATACGTACTCCCATCGTTTCAGCATGTTGAATAATTTGTTCCACTTTTTGTTTAATTTGTTGCAACAACACGTTTGTTTCTGCTCGTATGTCTAGAGCGAAATGGGCGCTACCTGGAATAATATTTAAATTTTCTCCCCCTGCTACACACTTCGTCATTTTTACAGAATACGATTGTTGTGGAGAAAAATAAATGTTTTTCAATTGAAAATTAATAAGCGAAATGACATCAATCGCATTTACTCCTTGATGCGGACGTGCCCCATGACAATCATCTCCATGAATGTGTCCAACAAAAAACTGAGCCGCACCGTGCCGAATCGATGGAGAAGCTTGTTTTAACGACAATTCTTCATTTGGACGGAGATGAACACCAAATAAATAATCGACATCGTCAAGTACACCTTTCTCAATCATTTTTAATGCCCCATTTCCTTTTTCTTCCGCTGGCTGAAAAAGAAAGCGAATCGTCCCTTGTCTCCACGTTAACGTTTTGAACCGTAAAATTAACCCCATCACAATCGTCATATGTGCATCGTGCCCGCACGAGTGATTCGCACGAAATTCCCCATCTACTTCTTGCCATAAAGCATCCATATCGGCTCGCACCATTACAACAGGTTTTCCATTACCCATTTCTGCAACAATGCCTGGACAGTCATCAAATAAGCGATAGCGAACACCTTCATTTTCTAAAAATTGTTTAATATACTGTGTCGTTTTAAACTCATTCCAACTCGTTTCAGGATGTGTATGTAAATGATGAAAAAACTCAAATAGACGCTGTTCTAACTCAATATTATCCATCTTGTTCCCCCCGTCCTTCATAATATTTTTCTAAAAAAATGCATTGACGTCCTTCTGTCAAATCTTTATTATTCATAATAGATTATATTTTAAGATAATTCAGAGATACAGAAAAGGGGTTTGGGAGGATGAAAAAACAAATATCATTTTCTATCGCAATGATTCCTGTTCTCGTCACGATTACTGTCATGGCACTAACCATCGTTGTCCTTGAACAAAGTCCACATATTCCACTCATCGTTGGAACGACTGTGGCTGCACTGATCGCTTGGCGACTAGGCTTTACATGGCGTGAAATCGAAGAAGCTATGTACAAAGGCATCCGCTTGGCGTTACCAGCCGTTGTGATCATTATGCTTGTCGGGTTAACAATCGGGGCATGGATCGGCGGCGGTATTGTTGCGACGATGATTTACTACGGTTTAAAGCTGTTAACGCCGTCTTTATTTTTAGTATCTATCACAATAATTTGCGCCGTTGTTTCGCTAGCGATTGGAAGCTCATGGTCGACAATGGGAACAATCGGTGTTGCTGGCATGGGAATTGGTATGAGCATGGGCATTCCTGCACCGATGGTTGCTGGTGCAATTATTTCAGGTTCTTATTTTGGAGATAAAATGTCACCGCTTTCTGATACAACAAACTTAGCTTCTGGATTAACAAATACGGATTTATTCGTACATATTCGTCATATGCTTTATACAACCATTCCTGGCTTGCTTATCGCACTAGGCGTATACGCATTTTTAGGAAGAAATTTCGGAAATAAACAAGTGAAAGCGGAAGAAATTGAACAAACATTAACTGTATTGCAACAACATTTCGTCATTTCACCGTTTTTATTGCTTATTCCGCTTCTTGTTATCGTGCTCGTAGCTAGAAAAGTTCCAGCCATTCCCGCATTAATCGTCGGTATTGTGCTCGGCTTTTTAGCTCAAATCTTTATTCAAGGCGGATCTGTTGCTAGTGCGGTGCAAGCGTTACAAAGCGGCTTTAGCATCGAAACAGGAAACAAGGTAGTCGACGACTTGTTTAATCGCGGTGGTTTAGAATCGATGATGTATACGGTTTCGATGACGATTGTCGCCATGACGTTTGGTGGCGTACTCGAACATACTGGGATGCTAGAAGCGATTGTGAAACAAATTTTAAAGCTCGCAAAAACAGCAAAAGGCGTCGTCACTTCAACGATTTTCTCATGTGTGGCAACAAATGCGACTTGTTCGGAACAATACATTTCGATCGTCATCCCATCACGTATGTACGCAAACGCTTACAAAGAAAAAGGGCTACATTCAAAAAATTTATCGCGTGCGCTTGAAGATGGTGGTACGTTAACGTCTGTCTTCTTCCCGTGGAATACGTGTGGCGTATTTATTCTCGGTACGCTCGGCGTGCATGCGTTTGATTATGCACCGTATGCTGTATTAAATTTTATCGTTCCAATGATTTCAATTTTGTACGCACTAACGGGCTTTTCCATCGAGAAGTTGCCACCTTCTGAAGTATCGGCACGAAAAAATGCCGACATGAATGCATAAGGCTGTCTATTCATCAGGCAGCCTTTTTCAAGAAGGGAGAGAAATGTATGCGTATTACCGCCGTCCATATACATGCTATTCGCTTACCGTTGCGTGTTCCATTTGTTGTTAGTTATCACTCGTATAAGGATATGCCGTCTATTATTGTAAAAATCGAAACAGATGAAGGGGTCGTTGGCTATGGGGAAGGCGTCGCAGATGAACATGTGACAGGAGAAACGTGGGAAAGCACATTCGCCATCTTAAAACATACGTTAGCTCCTCGTTTGATCGGGATAAACCCTTTACATATCGAAGCTTTGCACGAGCGAATGAATGAAGTGATATATAGTGCCCCGACCGCAAAAGCGGCAATTGATATCGCTTGTTTTGATTTAATTGGAAAAAAACTCAAGCAACCTGTATATCAACTGCTTGGCGGACGATTTCATGATGCCTTTCCTGTTACGCACGTATTAAGCATCGGCGATCCGAACGAAATGGCTGAAGAAGCGCTATCGGTCGTGAAAGGCGGCTATCGCTCATTAAAAATTAAAGTCGGCACACATGTAGAAGAAGACGTTGCACGCATTCAAGCGATTCGAAAACAGGTAGGAGATAATATTGCGATTCGCGTCGACGTCAACCAAGGTTGGAAAAATATTGCGACAACAATAAAAGCTTTGCGTTCTCTCGAGTCCCTTGGCATCGATTGGCTTGAACAACCAGTCGCCGCAGATGACATCGATGCGATGGCATACATTCGCACGAAAACAACTATTCCGCTAATGATTGATGAAGGGTTAAGAAACATGCGGGATATGCGTGAAATTATTCAAAAACGGGCAGCAGATAAAGTAAATATTAAGCTAATGAAATGCGGAGGCATTTATCCTGCGATGAAGCTCGCTCATCAAGCGGAATTAGCCGGCATCGAATGTCAAATCGGTTCAATGGTTGAATCGTCGATCGGTTCAGCCGCTGGTTTTCACGTCGCCTTCGCGAAAAAAATCGTTACGAGCGTGGAATTAACAGGACCGTTAAAGTTCACAAAAGATGTCGGCAATTTGCATTACGACCTCCCGTACATTCGATTAACGAACAAACCAGGCTTAGGCATCGATGTAGACGAACGAACACTTCATGAACTAACCGCTTTTTCCGACGTCATTCGTTAAGGGGGAAAGAAACTTTGCAAAGTATGTTAAAGCAAAACAACGAGCCGTTTGTCATTTCGCGGTTACAAATGGAACATCTTGCGGAAATTTTGTCGCTACAACAACTCGTTGTCGATCAACTAGACCAAAAAGACATTCTGCAACCATTAACGGAAGAAGAATATGCATATATTTTACAAGGAAATGGACTTATGCTTGGTGCGTTTGCAAACGATCAACTCATCGCGTTTCGGGCCCTACTCTTCCCTCCCATTGATGAAGAACACTTAGGGTTTGACATCGGTCTTTCGAAAGAAGAATTAGAAGACGTTATTTATCAAGAAATATCCATCGTTCATCCAAAGGCACGAGGAAATAGGTTACAACAAACATTAGCTAATCTCATTATGGCCGAACTCGAACGAACAAATAAAGCGTACAAATACATCTGTTGTACAGTTGCTCCATTCAATATTCCTAGTTTAAAAGATAAGTTTGCACAAGGAATTGTTAAATTACAAAAAAGTTGGGTACTGTGAAACGATAAAGCCCACATTCTTACGTTCGATTTTACATTTCGTAAAAAATAAAGTCGGGTACCG